>NZ_JBAWTG010000090.1:0-18750 GCF_037106235.1 Methylobacterium nigriterrae
CCCGCCGAGGCGGAAGCGCGCTACTATACCCAAGCCGAGGTGCAAGCCTTGGCCGCCTGATCCAAGCCAATCAGCCTCCGGGAAACCTGGAGCGGTTCAGAACACCACCGCTGAAAGGCTTGTGCACGAGCCTCGAAGACCACTCGCAACGGCGTGCCAGGCTCGCCACGGCCGCTCGGCCTGTCGCGGTGAGAGTAGGGATTGCCGCCATACAGCCCACGAACTTCTCGTGCCCAGGCCTCGTTCGCTGCCGCGAACTGCTCCTCAGTCAAGACGAGTTGACTCACGTGCGCTGTGGCTGGGCCCATCAGTCCCAGTCCCGACTGTCAAGCTGACAGACACCACCCATTTGCCGCTCGATCGCGGTCATAGTCGCATCGAGTGTCGGGTGGAGGCGTGCAACGCCCTCCAGCTTGCTACCTTCCTCAGGAAGGATCTCGAAGGTGCCGGACTTGGCCGACCGCTCGACTTTGCCGAGGGAGCGGCCAAGGCGGTCTTGGAGGCTCCACTCGCTGCTCGCTGAGGCGGTGGGGCTAAGAACAACGTCCATGGCTAAATTCCGTGGGGCCGAAGAAGCCTATCCCAGTCCGGCTGCCTCGTCTCGGCGACCAAGCGTAGTTTTTGGCACCTGGAGCTGCCTTTCTCGATGAAGGGAGCGCATGGTGCCTTTCAACGATCCGCTCTCGGACGCGCTTGACTTAAATTTTGGTTAACAGCCGGCTGATTGATCCCGTCGGGACAATGCGTCATTTTCGCCCGCAACTCAGAGCTGTTTTATTCACCTCACGGCGAGCGCCATTTTTCTTGAAAATGCCACGTTCTCCATTTATGCAGGCTCATCGGATTAGATTATTCGGCCCGCCCTCCTGCTCCTGATCGAGCGCCGAGTCCGGCTCCCCGCATTCATCGAAGTTTGATTGCTGCCGCAACGGCAGCACGCCCGTCGCTTGCCTTGAGGCATCACGACGCTGAACACAGGCGCCGCGTCACGGCTTCTGCCACAGCGGCTTATGGATCCACATGCCCATCATCACTGAACTGAAGCCCACGACACCGCCATCCCTCCCCCTGACGAGCATGACACCAACGCCGCCCAATCCAGACTGGAAGCCGCAGCCCTGCGGTCTCACCCGCGAAGAGCTGCGCAAGATCATCTTAGACGTGCTCGGTTGACGCCAGAAGGCGCCTTCGTCTCAGGCGTTAGCGGTCACCGTGTTGAGGACGCACTGGGGCTGTCGAACGTACACGTCAACCGCGTGCTGCAGACGATGCGCGGCAACGGCTTGATCACACTGCGGAGCAACACTCTGGTCATCGAGGCGTGGGATGAACTGATCCACGTCTCGGAGTTCGACCCGATGTACCTGCATCTGGAGAAGCAAGCTGCTGGATGAGCCTGCGCTATAGCCGTTCGTGTCAGGACGGGCGGCACCGACGCTGAGTGACAGCACGGCTTCGCGGACGGTTACCCGGCGGCGGTGCGGACAGACTTCTCAATAAACACCAGCTCACGTTAATGCGAGGCGCTGCCGAATTGTGCGAGAGTCGACAATCGCTGGCCACGATCCTGGGCGCCAGCGGCTGAGAGACCAAGCGTGCTCCCGCCTACAAGCTGGAGCATCGCTATGGCCGATGACACTCCCTCCGTCGCGGATCTTTGCGCCCGTGCGAATGCGGCCATCGCCACCAGCTGTCAGCTGAAGGAGGAGACCGCAGCCTTACTGGATGCGGCCCATGCCTTCGTGGTGGTAGCTTGCGCGAGATTGGGCCGTACGGAGCTGACCACCCTCTCCGCTCGGCGAAAGCCGTCATGACGGTCTTCAGGGTTGAGACTCCCCTCGACACTGCAACCCAGTCCGTGGCCGAGGCCGAGCAGCGTCGGGCGCGGCAGCTCGGTCTCATGGCTGAGCTGAGCGGCGAGGAACAGGTGCAGGCCCATCGGATACTGGCGGAAATCGAACGCACGCTCGTGCTGGCGCGGGCCCATCTCTCGCTCCTGCGCAGCCTCGGGGCGGATGCTTGAGAGAGCGTGAGCTCTGATGACCCTCTACCACTTCCATCTTCGCACCGCGCACGGTCTGGAGCGCGATGAGGCTGGCCTGCTCTGTCCGAACCTGGAGGCGGCCTATCTCGACGCCTGCGCGAGCATTCCGAAGCTAGCGGCCGAGCTGATCGAGCAAGGGCACGATCCGAGCGCCTGCAGCTTCGAGATCTGCGACCGGCACGATCTCCTCCTCATGGAGATACCGTTCCTGGAGCGGGTTAGCCGAGTGCAGAAGCCGGCCCGGCGCGTACCGCCGGCCATCTCGCGGGAGACGTAGGCGCTGTTCAACCGGCTCGATCTGCTGAAACTGTCGATCCGGCATGAGACGGCGAAGCTGCGGGCCAACCTCGTGCAAGCGCGCGAGGAAACGGCGAGCATCCGAGCGCGGACCAGACGGCGCGTCCGATAACGCCCAGTCGGCGAACGGCACCGTGCCTTGGCGAAGGTCTGGGAGGGCAAGCCCTGTTGGAACGCTGGACAGCCTTCTGAAAGTCTTGCCCTATGTCCGACCAACGTCCTGGCGAGCGACTTTACGCAATCGAACCAGAAGCTTCTGCGTCTGCGACAGGGTGGCGTGCAGAGCCTCTCGCTCTTCCTGGACGCGGGCAATCAGGTGCCGGGTTCGTGCCTTCTCCGCTTGCGCCCTCAGCGCCAGCGCGGGTGACACAGGCCGCTGCGGCCGCTCGCCCTTGCTGAGCATCTCCGAAAACGGCACTTTCATCAGGAGCCGGCCCGCTGCATCCGTGATCTCGAACACATGGCGCGTCGGGTTCTGCCCGCGTTGCACGAGCTCGGCACCCATCGTCGTGACCGCCCGACAGACATCAAGATAGGCAGCCTCAAGGCTGGGAAACGCCAGCCCCTCCTCATCCCGCTGCAGGCCGGCCGCAGTTCGAAGGTGGAAGTAGTAACAAGGCATACCGTCGTCCGACCCTATTCTCCTCCTTCTCCCCACGATAACGCAACAGCAACTGGTGCTCTTGCATCGCGTGGGGCAGAGCCGCCTTCTGCCATTCCTCACTGAAGCGGGCATTCAATTAAGTGAACCTTGGGCGTGGTGAAACGTCTACTGCGCGGGGGCACCTCGCGGAGGCGGCCATGCCCCAGCACCTCATCCGCAAGCTGGAGCACTTCACTCGCCTCTCAGCCGACGATAAGCGGGCCCTCGAGGCTGCTGCGGGCCGAAGGGAGCATCTGGTCGGGCCTCACCAAGACATCATCAGCGAGGGCGATCCTCCCGAGCACCTCAACCTGATCCTGGAGGGCTGGGCCTGCCGCTACAAGCAGCTGGAGGACGGGCGGCGGCAGATCATCGCGTTCTTCGTAGCCGGCGATCTCTTCGACATCCAAGCCTTCGCGCTGCGCGAGATGGATCACTCCATCGGCACCCTCACGCGGGTCAGGCTGGCCGAGATCCATCAGGACGCGCTCTTGCGCCTCACCGACAAGCACCCGCGGATTGCCCGGGCCTTCTGGTGGGAGGCTGTGGTCGGCGTCGCGATCGTGCGGGAGTGGACGGTCAATCTCGGCCAGCGCACGGGGTTGGAGCGGATTGGGCATCTGCTGTGCGAGCTGTTCATCCGGCTGTGCGCGGTCGGGCTGGTTGAGCACAACAGCTGCAGCTTGCCGATGACGCAGGTGGATCTGGCCGACGCGACAGGCCTGTCGAACGTGCATGTCAATCCCGTGCTGCAGGAATTGCGTTGCTCGGGGCTGATCGTGCTGAAGGACCGCCGCCTCACGATCCCGGATCTCGCCGCGCTCCAGGCGGTGTCGCTGTTCAACACGAACTACCTGCACCTTGACCGCGAGGGTCGCTACTTCGACGCAGACCAGGGGTGAGCGGTCCCGCCCCTGCATCGGTTCCATAATGCCCAGTCGGCGAACCACGCTGCAGCCGAAGGGCGCCTGCTAAGTTCCGCTGAAGCAAGCCCTATTGGAACGCGGGCAAAGGCGGGTAGGTCGCCGCTATGCCCGGCGCTTGCATCGTTGAGCGGGTCGATAGCGTTTCAGACCCATGATGGCGTCCGTTCAAGACAGGTTGGAGCGCTTGGCTCTCATGATCGCGGAGACCGAGCGCGAGTGCCGCGTGCAGCTTGCCACCATCACTTACCTGCTGAGCCGGGGGAACAACGCGGAGGACCCAAAGACGAAGCTCGTCATCCTCGACGAACTGCTCGACCACCTGCGTGAGCGTCAGCGCCATCTCCAAGACGGCGGAATGGAACATTGATCGCCTGTCGGGGAGGCGCATATCGCGGAGGCCGAGCGGCAGCTATGGCGCTATTTTTCGAGCCGCCGATGATGGCATGAGGGTTCATGCCCAAAGCCGCTCGTTGCAAGACCTTCCTGATCACCGTCATTCAGCGCCACGAGGAGCGCAGAACCTACGCGGTCATGAAGGCGACCGCAGACGAAGCGCTAGAGGCGGTCCGCTCGATGTCGGTTCTGGGCACGAGGGCCTATCTCGTGGGCGGCTTGTCGCGGGATACGGCGCGCCGGCTGAAGCTCAAATGCGATGACGTGCGGTTCGTCTGAGCCAGTGCGATCCAGCCCGACGAGAGCCGAAGCAGCAGCTTCCATAACGCCCAATCCGCGCAGGCCGCGACATGGCGTCAGGCCGCGGGCCCTTCGTTGGCATCATGCCGAACGCGCGGCAGCTCCGGGGCTAGTCGGCACACGTCACCTCATCGATGCTACCGTCACAGCAGGCCACCTAGCAGACAGGCGGCCTGCCCACTCGGCAGGTGGCGGGAACAGCCGAGAGCCGGCGGCTTGGCGAGCATCAGGCGCGGCCGGCACCTTCCCCGCGTAGGAACCCCCGCTATCCGGCACGGTAGCTCCTGCAGATCGCTCTTGGTCATCGAGCAGTCTCGCCCACTCAGAAGGTGGTGGAAAACAGCCGAGAGCCGGCGGCCCTGGTTGAAACTCTCGGGACGCGGCCGGCGCCTGTCGCTCCACGGTAGTCCTTCTGGGGCGGCACCGACCCCGCGTGGGATGCGTGACTGTTTGAGTGGGCTCTTATTCACAGCTGCAGCCTTACGCTAACGACGCTGCTGAACGCGCGCAAAGGAGAGACGAATTAATCACCCGCCATGGACGACGATGGAGAAGACGTGGGAGCCGCGCGGCAGAGGCACGAACCGTCTGAGTTTGTACGAAAGCCTCGGCCGGGCAATGTACGCGCGAGCCCGCGAATAGTTCGCGTAGGACCCTTTATGAAGCGGGGCACCGATCGCGACATGCCATGAAGGTGTCGCTCATGATCACGCCACCTGCTCTGAGACGCCCCAATTTCACGCTCGAGTTTAGTGCTAGCCGCAACAACGGCTCAGGTCGCTGCGTTGGTTTGATGGGTCCGAGACCGAGGTCTTCCCCATGTTCCGCCTCCTCGTCTTTCTTGCGCTCATCGCCGCGCCAGGGCCCGTGCTTGCACGTCCGGCCAAGGCCCCGCCTAAGGCCAAGCAGGTGGTGATCGTCCCAGCAGCAGCCCCCGTCTGTACGCGCGTGCGGAGGAAGGCCTTCCATCAGGCAGAGGGGTGGTCCGTTAAAACGGTCTCCCTCGCCTGCAAAACCGTAGTGGCCGTGACAAGCCAGCCAGGAAGCAAAGATTTCACAAGCTTACGCGCATCCAAGCGCGCCAAGTCCAAGTAGTCGATCCAGAGACAAGCATAATCAACGGCTTGTACAAGCGAGCGGCAAGGGGGCTCTCAAGAAAATTTTGAAGCTGCCGTCCGCGTAAGCTTCCAAATCTGTTTCCAGGCCTGAGATGACCGGCTGCCGCGGTCAAGGCCCCGCCTCATACTCGCGCCGCACCTCGGCCAGCTCCCTCGTGCGCTCCTCAACCTTCCTCAGGACGCACTGGTCGGATACCGGATGCCACATCGTGCCCTCAAAGACGCTCATGTAGAGGTCGCACTGAGATGTGGTGTACCTTCGCCACGCCTCCTGGGCTGACCCGACATCCTTCTGCTTGTCCGACGGGATCGCCTTGAGAAACTGCTGGTACTCTCGGTCCAGCTCCTTCTGAGCCTTATCGATCTGGCTGATCCAGCACGCTCTCGTGTCAGCGGTGGTTCGCACCTTCTCCGCACAGGCGACCGCCGCTCTCGCGTAGGCGCTCTGCTCTGGCTTGAGTGCTGCTGATCCACGTGCCTGCACCGCGCTTGCGCCGAGAGCCAGCCAGGTGCTTGCTGCCAAGGTGGCCATCTGGATGATGTTGCGCATCGAAACCTCAAGCCGCTCGCTCTAGAGGCTGTTTACGGTGGACCGACGCACCAGGATGCGGAGGCCGTCCTTGTCCTCCCGCAGATCCTCGACATTGAGTGCGACCAGCTCGGAGCGGCGGAACGCGCCCGCGAAGCCAAGAGCCAGCAAGGCACGATCCCGCTTGCCCGTTAGGGTGTCGGGCGTGCGCATGATCATAGCTGCGAGCACGTCCGCTGTGGCGGCAGCCTTCTGGTTCGGCGCCGTCCCGATCCGTCGCCGGATGCCCTTCACGGCAGCGTGAACGCCCTCGTCGGCAGTGGGGTCAGGCAGGCTTGCCAGCTTGTGGGCATACCGGATCGCGGCGAGGCGACGGCCAATGGTCGAGGCTGCCCTACCCGCTTTGGCTTCACGGACGAGGAAGCCTGCGACAGCCTCAGGGCTCGCCGGCATGGATCGGAAACCGTGCCGCGCACACCACGCCTCGAACAGCGCGGCATCACCTCGGTAGGCTCGCACGGTCGCGTCCGCCTTCGATGCGCGCTGGTAGGCTTGGACGAGAGCAGCCGCCTCGGCGGGCAGGGTATCCGATGGCCGAAATGCCTCGGCCGGAAGAAGGGCTTGAGCCGAGCCGCTATGCATGGGAGCGCCCAACGTCCTGAGCCATCGCATCCCACCAGCGGTCTGGCAACAAAACGCCATGCACGCGCATGCGTGCTTCCACGGCATTTAGCAGGAGCTGCCACTGTTCGGCCGAGAGCTGAGCAAGCGGCACGCCGCGCCACCAACTATCTGCGATGTCGCGAGCGGCTTGTAGAACCTGAGGCGGAAGAGGTGAGAGATCAGCCATCAGAGCGTCCCACCAGTTGCGCGAGGGCCTTTTGCCAGCCCTTCGGCGTCTCGATGCCGCGCATCCGCATCCTGGCCTCGACGTTCACCAGAACCAGTTGCCAATGCTCCGGTGAGAGACCGTGCAGGGTCTCGCCCATGCCGAGGTTTAGCGCAGCAAGTTCGGCTGTCCGCAGCCATTCCTCCGGCAGGTTGAACTGCTCGTTGGCAGGTAGCTGACGCGATGGATCAGACATGGGGACGCTTATTGGGGGTCGTATAGGCAGGGCGACAGATCGTGCTTCCGAACGGATGTCACGGCCGATCTCCCCAGGTCTGGATCACGGAAACGAGCAGCCAGGTCACCATGAGGCTGCTGACGAGCGCAAGCAGCGCCCTGTTCACGGGAAGCACGTTGTCGGTCAGCCCGGCAAAGTTGAAGACCGCGAAGCCGACGAGGCCAGCGAGAGCCCCGATCCAGATCAGGAGACGCGCGCTGGTATCCATGTGAGACGTCCCGGTTCGGGAAGCTGCCGCGATCATCGCACCACGGCGCTCGTCGCCCAATCGCCGCGCATGTCGCAGGTGGATTGCTCGCCCGTTATCCCGAACATAGCTCCGGCTTCAATTCTTCACGCACCTTGCGATTCGCTCTACTCGAAACTTTCGAGAACACCGCTTCTGCCAGCCCGCAAGTGGCTCGACGCCACGCATGCGCATCTTCGCCTCGACGTTCGCTAGCACGAGTTGCCGGTGCTCCGGCGTGAGGTCATGCAGGGTCTCGCCGATGCCAAGATTGCGTGCGGCAACAGCGGCTGCCTCCAGCCATTCCGCTTGCAGAGCGAAGGGACCATTGTCGAGCTGATTGGTCACCCTGCTTCACCGGCCGGCACCCAATGCCCCGGCTCTGGAGGGCGGTCTTCAACCGCTGGCTGATCGGGCGCTGCTTCCGACCAAGGTGCCGATTAGCCGTAGCAACTCCTGGTGCTCCGGAGCGCCACTGTCGACGACCAGGAAGGAGCCTAGCTCAATCTCAACGGGCAGCCCTCCCGAGGGCTGATTGGGCTCATGCAGAACGAATGGACGCCCCGTTGTCGTGTCTCGACAGAGTGACCAGCGATCACCATTCGGGCTGGCATACAGCTCTCTCTTCGGGATCATAGTCATACATCCACTGCTGTAGCAGCGCTTAGCATCCTCTGCAGAAGCTAGCGCTAGCTATCATCGCATATCGCATGAGTGGCAACGCTATCAGAGGCGCTAATCGTCGAGCGGTGCGGGGCATATAATAGGAGACAGACTCAGCCGAGCGCCTTGCGGTCCATAGGCGTGGCAATGGAATTAACGCTTTGCTAACCGCCCGTTCCCTACCCTGCCAGGCTGTACCCTTCGGCAGGAGAACATCGGCATGCCGGTCATATCGATCGCCAACCCCAAGGGTGGAGCTGGCAAATCGACTACGGCGCTTGTGCTCGGCACGACGCTCGCCGCCCACGACGCCAGCGTCACACTGTTGGATTGCGACCCTAACCGCCCAATTGCCGCTTGGTCACGTGGCGAGAGCATCACCGCTATGAAGGTGCTCGCTGACATCAGCGAGAGTCAGATCGTCTCCACGATCGACGCGGAGAGGGCAGGGCGCCAATTCGTGATCGTGGACTTGGAAGGCACTGCAAGCCGTATGGTGTCCCGCGCCATCATGCGTTCCGACTTGGTGCTGATCCCCATGCAGGCATCGGCTGTCGACGCCGCTCAAGCGGCGAGGGCGGTCAGCCTCGTGCAGGAAGAGGAGCAGGTGGTCGGCCGCTCCATTACCTTCCGCGTACTGTTCACGAGAACCTCGCCAGCCATCCCGACACGCAACGAGAAGATGATCATCGACGAGCTGCGCAGCGCCGGTATCCCGGTGCTGACCACGCATCTGAATGAGCGCGCCGCCTACAAGTCGATGTTTACGTACCAGCGCACGTTGGCCGAGCTTGATCCTGCACTGGTGAATGGCCTTCCCGGGGCGCTTGAGAACGCAGAGCGCCTCTCGGGCGAGATCGTGGAGCTGATTAGCAACCTGAACGTGAGGGCGGCGGCGTGAACAGCAAGCCTTCCTTCGGTTTCGGCAAGCTGGCTGAGATCCAGCCGAGCGCTCCGCCTGCGTCGAGTCCAGTCACTCGTGAGGTCGATCAGGTTGCAGAGAAGCTAGGGTTTCAAAGCCGAGAGGTGCCTGCCCGGCGCAAGCGCCGCATAGCGGTCGACGAACCGACCGATCAACTCAACCTCCGAGCTGCAATCGCCGACATCAACCGCTTCGTAGAGTGGTGTGAGGCCGAGCGCATGTCGTACCGCGAAGGCTTTGGCAGGCTCGTCGCCAAGATCGGTTAAGGCAGAACATGATCACGGCAGCCTTTTTGGGCATGCTCGTCACCGCTCTCGGAGCGGCTGTAGCCGGTGCGATCAGCTCGCCGGCCGAGAGGTGAGGGGAGTGGCCGCCGTCGTCCTAGGTGCTCTCTCGGGTCTGGCAGGCTTGGTCGCTGCGTGGCTCTGGTATCAGGCGAGCGCAGTGCCGATCACGCCGCCGTGGCAATCGCACGAGCGCGCCCCGGTTGATCCAGTGCAGAACACGGCCGGCTGGACGTTCGCATCGATAGCAGCGCTGGACGAAGGCGCACGCCTAAACAAGCGGGCCGCTCTATGGACGGCGGTCTCTGTCGCTCTGGCCGCAGCTCAGAGCCTGCTTTCCGCCTTCGCGGGTTAGGGGCACTCAGCGAAGGCTGAAAGGCGCGATGCAGGGATGCCGGCACACCTGCATGCAGGGTAATCTGAAGTGCGCGGCGAGGGCGGCTTCAATCAGGCCGCCGTGTGCAAGCGTGCCTTCGCCGCCTGGGCGAGGAAGCCGGAACGGCTCTCACCCGCAGCTTCAGCCGCACGGTCGATCCGCTTGAGTAGGCCCTCCTCAAGCGAGATGTTCACGCGCACGGCTCTGCCGGGCAGATCCACGTCAACGAGGCCGACCATGGCGCCCTCGCTGTCCTCACGGAAAGCGGGATCGCGGCGCAGTTCGTCCAGCGTGCGGATGGCCGGAACGTCGTCGCCGTCCTCGGCCATGCCACTGACATGGAAGGCCAGCATTTCCGCCGCCTTGCGGTAGAGCGTGTCGAGATCTCCGGCGACCGTCGTGGCGCCGGGGAAGTCGGGAAACGAGGCGCCGAAGCTGCCCCCTTCCTCATGGATGAGCATAACCACACGGGTCATGTTGCGGTCTGTCGCCCTCTTTCACCAGTCCCAGCCGGCCTGCCGGTAGATGCTGTGCAGCGTCCCCAACGGGATTTCTCGCACGCCCGCATCGACGGTCACCTTGCCGGGCTTGGTAGGATGCTTGAACTGGACGTGATCACCCGGCCCCTTGCGAACGACAGACCATCCATCATCGCGAAGCTGGGCCATCACATCACGGGTACGCTGAGTTCGGGTCGGCTTAGACAAAGTAGTCCTCGGTCCGAGGCCCGACATGCGCTTCGACCACGAGCGCACCGTCGATGCGCCCCAGGTCGCGAGACCGGGCAGGCAAACATGACGATGACGCTTTCGGGAGAGCCGAACCACGAAGGTGGACACTCACGAACCGTGTGTGTATCTATACACAATCATCTAAGCAGCGCAAGGGCGCCCTGAACGGGCTGGCAGGATGACCGTTCCGCGATGCAGGGAAGCAGGGATGCCGTAAATCAGCATCAGCGGAGTCGAGGTTTTCAGGATAAGAGTGCGGCAGGGTTCATCGCCTGACCGCCGAACTCAGTGACTACTTAGGCGAGGCCGCCAGCCCGGGTCGGGAGCGTAGCGCCAAGCTTGATAGCGGTCTCCGCGATCACGATGTCCCGGATCTGATTGAGGTGCTGGGCTTCGCTTTTTGACTTCTTATCGAGCTGCTTCAGCCTCTCCAGCATCTTCTCGAAGGGGCAAGAACGATCTCAGCGACCTCACGGCTGCGGGTCCCCGCATGTACGAGGCAACCGTCTGCCGCGGCTGGTCTTCAGCCCTGCGCCTTCACACACAAATGGCGCGGCCGTTTGGACCAGCCGCGCACCGGAACTCGGTCGCCATAAGCGGCGTCGTCTCAGCAGCTCCGGTTTCACGAACCATGAGGGCCGCCATGCGTGCGTCCGTCCTTTGGACCTCCGCCGTCCTACTCACCGCCAGCGTTCCTGCCTTGGGCCAGGGCTTCCCCAGCTCGAACATCAACAGCATCAACAACTCGTTGGCTTTCCAAGGCGAGATGCGCGCCCTGCAGCAGCAGCAGACGACGAACTTCAACACGCTGAACATGCAGGGCCAGCGCAACGTCCTGTTTCAGCCTCAGGGCGACTACTACTCCGCTCCAGCCATCCTGCCGCGCGGGCGCGGCTTTGGTCCGGCGGGTCCGCGTCATACGGGCGGCGTTCGTACAGGCCGCACAGGCTTTGATCGTTCGTTGGATGCAGGCATCTGCGTCGGCTGCTGATGGTCGGCAACTCGCTCAGACCAGCATGAGAACCCGTCGCACCTGCACGTCCGACCAAGCGCCGCCCCGGGGTGCTGGGATGCCACGGGTGTTGAGCGCCGCGGCAATCCCGCCCTGAGAGGTCGCGCCGGCTGCCCGGATAGCCGTGATGACAGGGGCGAGGTCCTGGGCCCGCTTCGCTGCCCTGTCAGCCTGCTGAGCCCGACCTCGATCTTGGCCAGCACCCTGGTTCCGTAGGTTCTCGGGCTTGCCCAGCCGCACGCCTCGCGCCTTCGCCGCGGCCAGCGCCGCCTTCGTCCGGGCGGAGATCATCTTCCGCTCGGCCTGGGCGACGACCGCCATGATGCCGACCACGAGCTCGTTGGCTTCGGGCATGTCGGCGGCGACGAAGCGGACACCGGCCTTCTGAAGGCCGAGCAGGAAGTGCGCGTCGCGCGAGAGGCGGTCGAGCTTCGCGATGACGAGGGTGGCGCCATGCAGCCGGGAGAGCGCCAGGGCTTCCGCGAGGCGGGGGCGCGTGTCGCGCGCCCCGCTCTCGATCTCGACCAGTTCGGCCACGAGGCTGCCGCCGCTGGCGAGGTAGTCCGCCACGGCCTTGCGCTGCCCCTCTAGGCCGAGCCCGGAACGACCCTGCCGGTCCGTGGAGACCCTGAGATACGAGACGAAGCTGCCGCCCACTGGCGCCCCCGACGTTGGTCCGAACGAACGTTCAACCGGATGTCGGGGGCAGGGTGTGGGCCTATACGGTTAACGAAGTGCTGCTCCGGCCTCAGGACTTCTTCGGGCGCCCACGGGTCTTCGGAGTCTTCTGAACGGTCTGCTCGGCGTTTCGCTGTGCCGTGCCACGCAGCCGTCCGAGGCCGAGTGCCTTGGCGAGTTCCGAGCGTTGGGCGGCGTAGCTGGCAGCCACCATCGGGTAGTCAGCGGGCAGGCCGTAGCGCTGGCGGTAGCTGGAGGCATCAAGACCATGGGACGTGAGATGGCGCTTGAGGATTTGATAGGGCTTGCCGTCGATGAAGCTGATCAGCCCGTTCGGCGTGATCGACTTGCGGATCTGCGCGGGCGTCGCCTTCTCGGCCTCGGCCTCGGCCTCGATTGAAGCTGGCCCATTCGCCATTCCAGCTAACGTTGCATGGACGCTGGCGATCAGCGCCGGCAGCTCGGAAATCGGAACGGAGTTGTTCGAGATGTAGGCCGACACGATCTCAGCGGCGAGCTCGATGTGGTTGTCCTGCTGTGCTGAAATGCTCTGGGGAGCGCCTTCTTCACCTGCCATGTCAAGTTCCATATGATCAGAGGTATAGATTGGAGTGAGAAAGCCTCTGCTGCCCATTATGTTCCGCGCTCGCTGTAGAATTGAGCCCTAATTTCGGCAATCAAGGCAGGGGCTTTTTAACAAGCGTACTTTAACATGGTCATCATGGACGAGCGCCGCAGACACGTACGTGCCCACACATACCTTGCCGGCCGCGCAGCCTTCGCATGGAACTCGTCAGCACCTGTCGAGTGCGTCGTGGGTGAATTGTCCGCCTTTGGGGCCTGGGTCCAGTTCGCCGTTGGCGTGACCGTACCTAGCCACTTCGACTTGTTGGTCGGTCAGAGTGGCCGACCCCACAGAGCGCGCGTGATATGGCGTCACGCGAGCGAGGTAGGTGTAACGTTCCTGGAGGAGCGAGCCGCCCCCGAGGTCATGCCGGGCTAGAGACGCTGGCTGCAGCCCTGGCGCCCGTCAGGACCGCACGCAAGAGCATGGTGGCCGAACAACTGCCCGCGACTTCCGTTGAGAGCTGGGGAGGCCCCGCCAGGAGGGCCCGCATGTTCGAGACTTCCGACGACTACTGCTTCGTCGTCTACCCGCCTGCGGCGCCCGGCTTGCCTTGGCTCTCGGTCTGCTTTGGCCCTGATGGGGCGATCATCGATACTGAGGCCTTCGCCACCTTTGATGAGGCCGATCTCATCACGCAGAAGGCGCGCGAGACCCTGAGGAACAGTCTCCTCCGGCGCCACATGCCTCCCTCTGGCGCCATCTTGCAGTAGGCTGTGGCCGGCGTCGGGCGCGGCCGTATGCGTTCGTGCCGCCAGCTCTCGGCTGTTTCCGCCACCTGCCGAGCGGGCGAGGCCGCCTCTCAGTTCGCATAACGCCCTTCGCGCCAGAGGTAGACGGGACCACGAAGAGTAGAGGAATCATTCCGTCGGATATTCGTCGGATTTTCCACCTAAGGCCTCGGTTATGAGATCGGCCGTCGGCCCGCATTGGTACCCAATGAGACCCGATCTCGACAATTGTTGACTTTTCAGCCAACCTGCAGCGTTGACGATAGAGTAACGAGATGGCTAATTATTTCGTCTCGCTGGAGGCAGCCGACTCAGACCCGGGTTTTCTGAGATTTGAGGAGCGACTCACGAAAATCGATCCCTGCTGTTTTATGGTCATCCGCGATCTCTGGTTTCTCAAAACGACGCTATCAAAGCAGGACGTATTTAATTACCTAAGAAATTTTACAGAAGCCGATGATCGACTGATCGTGATCGTTGCTTGTGACTGCTCGTGGGCGAATTTACTTGTGCCGGGCGACCATCTGCGTGCCTGTTGGGATCTCCCGGCGCCGAGGTCCGGCTAGGGGTGCAGAGTGTGCTGACAACTCGCCGTGCCTTGCCACTGGGGAAGCCAGCGCTCTGTGCCGGATCGAACACGATCCTGAAGCCTGAGAGTCCGGACCGAAATACATGAGGGGCCGGCCGGTCGGTGGACGAGGAGCATCACGGAGGCGGCGCAAAGAATAATCCCGGCTGAAGCGAGTGCGCCTGTCCGAGTCCACCATGACCTACCGCTCGCGCCCTCTAACCAGCTAGGAAGCAGTCTGTCGGGGGTTGTTCGGAAGTGCCATCCAGAGCTATTCTGCCCCCGATAGTACTTCAGCGGACCGTCTACCTGGGGAATGTCGGCTGGAGGCAAGGCACACGGTTAGGAGCGCACGCCATGCTGCTTAACACGTGCAATTGCCGCTCTGGCTCGTCGATCTCCCGGCGCAGATTACTTTGCGCGGGCGGGGCGGGTTTCGTCTCAGCTCTAGTAGGCACATTGATCGGCGGTTCGCAAGCTGCGCATGCTCAGGCGCTTGGCGGGGCTGTTCCAGAAGTCGACCGGTTGACCGTAAGGATGGTCACCGACAACACCATACTTCAGTTCGTGCCGACCGAACGACGAGACGGGCTGGCTGCAGAGCGCATGGGCAGCAATTTATCCCCGGACAGGCCGCCGCGAGCGACTCTCGTAGCGGAGTGGGGCCTGTCCATGCATGCGGAGTCCCGCCGCGGGGACGAGGTGCGCAGAGTTCTGATTGACTTCGGCTACACGCCGGAGACGCTGCTCAACAACATGCAGATCATAAAGATCGATCCCTCGCGCATTGATGCGTTGGTGCTCAGCCACGGCCACTACGATCACTTCGGTGGTCTAGTCGGCTTCCTTGCCGCGAACAGGGGTCAGCTGAGGCCAAAGCTTCCTTTCTTCGTTGGCGGCGAGGACTGCTTTTGCGTTCGCACGACCAATTCGGGTCAGTTTGGTGCACTTGATCGCAACACTATTCTCAGTGCCGATCTTTCGTTGATGATGGCTGAGGGCCCATCAGTCGTGGCGGACCACGCCTTTACGACCGGGGAGATCGCGCAAAGCACGTTTGAGAAGCCTCTCCAACCAACGAAAGAGAAGGTCGGCATAACCGGCGGCTTCGGCTGCTTCCCAGATCACGTCTCTCCTGCGAAAAACACCGGCGAGTTTGTCCCGGATGACTTCGAGCATGAGATTGCAACAAATTATGTCGTCAGGGGGAAGGGACTTGTTATTCTGACCTCGTGTAGCCACCGTGGTGTGCTAAACACGATCAAGCAAGCACAAGCCGCATCTGGCGTGCAGAAGATCCACGCAGTAATTGGCGGCTTCCATATAGTTCCACCGTTGACTGAGGTTTACATTCGTGAAGTGGTTAATGCCTTTAAGCAGCTTGATATCGATTATATCATGCCGGCGCACTGCTCTGGAGAGCAGTTCTACGATATAGCCAAAACTGTCCTTCCAAATAAGGTCATCCACAGTGCTGTCGGCACAAAGTTCGTTTTTGAAGCGTAACCCGATCCCTTCTGGTTCGGCCCGGAAGTTGGGCGAGCGATCACACTGAGAGTCCGGAGCGAAACTCATGAGAGGCGTGCCAGTCGTCGAACGAGGAGCATGACGGAGGCGGCATAGAGGAAGGCTTTAGCCGAGGCGAGGGTCGCTTCCGGGTCCCTCCAGAGCCGCCGGTTGCGGCTGATCCAGGCGAAGAACCTCTCGACCACCCACCGACGGGGGTGAACCGCAAACCCAACCTGATCAGGCGGCTTCTTGACAATCTCGATGGTGATGCAGGTCGCGTTGGCAGGTTTGTCTCCGGCATATCCCATGTCGGCGAACGCCTTCGTGATGAACGGGAAAGAACGCCGGGAGAGGCGCAGCAGCAGAGGTGCACCGTCCCTGTCCTGAACGTTGGCGGGCTGGGGCTCCAGGATAAGTGCGCGCCCATCCGTGTCCACCATGACCTGCCGCTTGCGCCCCTTTACCTTCTTGCCAGCGTCGTAGCCCCGAGGACCGCCGCTCTCGAGGGTCTTGACCGACTGACTGTCGATCACGGCGGCACTGGGTGAGGCCTCACGTCCGACCCGTTCCCGGTCGGCTATGACCAGCAGGTGGTTCAGGGTCTGGAACACGCCGGTGTCGCGCCACAGCGCAAACCAGCGATACACGGTCGTTCGCGGCGGAAACTCGTTCGGGAGCAGCCGCCACGCGACCCCGCCCCGCAGCACGTAGAAGATGGCGTTGACGATCTCACGGAGGGGCCACGCCCATGGTCGCCCACGCAGGTTGGGCGCCGGCATGAGGGGCTCGATCACGGCCCACTCGGCTTCGGTCAAATCGGTTTCGTAACGCAGGTCGTCGCGGCTATGCTGCCGCCGAGTAGCCGGGGTCCACATCGCGGTTCCTGAGAAGGCTTCGACATTCCCTCGGAATCATGCTTCCCCCGGCCACTCAACCCATTTCGGTCCGGGCTCTGAGCAATCACGTACCGATCGCTGGCCGTACGCTCCCCTCCGGTCCGCGAGCCTTGAGCTAGGCTGAAAGGGTGGACTAGCCTCCGGCGTCAGATCGCTTCGGAGAAAGCGCCATGAACGAGCGGGGCTGCGATCTCGGCTGGGTGCTGATCCTTCAGAGCCAACAAGCCCGTGCCGAGCTAGAGGACGCCATCCGGCGTTCACAGGCTTCAATCGCACGGGCAGATGCCCTGATCCACGAGTTGACCACCTCCACGCAGCGGAGACGCGAGAGCCTGAAGACATTCGTGCGCAGGGCCGCTCACAACGCCTGACAAGCCGGACCGCAGCTTTGCGACAGCATGGGCACGCCTTTAAGGGGCGTAGCCATATCCTCGGTCCACCGTAGACGGACCCGGCAGGGGCTTCGTTCATGGTGCCATCGGACGAGATCACGTTCGAGCAGATCCGGGAGCGCGCCTACGACATTTGGGAGCGCAATCACCGGCCGAAGGGCTTCGAGATCGAGTTCTGGCTTCTGGCCGAGCGCGAACTCAAGGCCGAGCGCGACCGCAGGCGTGAGGGCGAGCACGAGACCGCCGAGGATCAGTCTCCGCCTGATGCGCCATGCTGATGCCGGGCGGCCCTCACGGGACACGGCCTTCCAGTGCCACTCGCGGTCTGAGTGTTATGAAACCAAGAGGCAGCGCCTCCGGAGGAACTCGGAGGCGAGCAAGCTCTTCATCCTGACGGCGGATGAGGAATGCACCCGATGGGTGAGGAAGCCGTAGCACCTGATGTCGCCTTCACGGTTGAGATGAGCCAGACCGGCACGCCTCAGCTGCGCGTGAGGATCAAAGACAGGAACATACCCATCGACATCTCCTCCGCCCAGGCTGCCGCTCTGGGGCAGGCACTCCTGGCGACCAGCGTGCTCTGTAGCCCTGACAATCCGCGCCCGCCGAACGGGGCCAGGATCGAGACCTGCCACCTTCCTCTTGTCGGCTGGAGGGTCGGCATCACGGACGACCAGCGCTGGCCGGTTCTCGGCCTGAAGTTGCGCGGCGGAGCCGAGCTGACCATTCGCCTGATGCCAAAGGATGCCTTCGGGTGTGGCCGGCAGCTCCAGCAGGTTGCAGGGCTCTTCGCACGCCCTCCCGGCACGCCGGTTTCGTAGATCAGTCCAAGCGGGTGTTCCTACGATTTGGAACGTGAACTTGGCCGGCGTCTATGACCTCATTGGAACGCGCATGCTGTTCCTCGCGGAGAAGTGCGACGTTGAGCCCGGCAACAGCTACAAGCGGGTCGGGTCCACCGCGCTCTTTGAGGCTTGGTCAGCCTATGCCCGCTCCAGCGGTGCAGATCCCGGTAAGCAGGCCGGCTTCGTCCAGAAAATGAAAAGGCAGCACTTCGAGCAGCGCCGCGAGGCCAACTTCAGGGGCTTCGTGGGTATCTGCCTACAGCCGATGAGCCTCGATCGGTATGGCGGTGACTGACCCTCGCCGCAACACAAGCCAGAGCCCCGCCGAGCCCCTCGCGTGGGGCTTTTTGCTGAATTGCATCAGGGTACGGCAGGACGCCATGACGGGCTATGACGGGTTGTGACGGGTCTTCCGGTTCCAACCTACGCGCCCGCACGCGCACGCCCGCACGGGGGCCAGAATTGGAGAGGGTGTCACAACCCGTCACAGGTCGTCATTGATGCATTCCGCGAGTGGCAGAATGTCCCGCCAGCGGGGGGGCTCCAAAATCGCCCATAGAAGCCCCAGGGCGGCCGACAGCCGAAACGAATAACTGGAGCGGCCAAGCCATCCGCGCCCGTCCTGAATCAACCTCGCGCAAGGAAACGGCATTCGAGCTTGGCGCTTGCCCGTTGAGGCCGCCGATCCCGCGATGACACTGCATTCGGCCGGCGGCTCCAAGGGCGCCTTAATCGTCGCCTTGCATCCTGCTGGCGAGCCGCGTTGCGTATTGGCTCGGTCGTGAGATCTACGACACGCCCCGCTGCCGTCTCCCCAGCAGGCAGCGGGGCAGCGCAGAGGTAATCCCTCATTAACCTTGCCGCCCTGATCCTGCCCTCTCCATGAAGCGGCAGGGCTCTCGATGGCATCAACTC
>NZ_JBAWTG010000091.1:0-18158 GCF_037106235.1 Methylobacterium nigriterrae
GCCCAGCTCCCGGAAGGGGGCGCGAGCACCCTTCAGCCCAGGCGAACCTGGCCCCGCGAACGGCACGGCGCGATGCAGCTGAGTTGCCTCCCCTTCCACATCTGCCTGTGCTGCCAAGAAGGAACCCTGAACCTTGGCCAAACGATGGGGATGACGACTTCGGGCCTTGGTGAGCTAAAATCCTGCTCCCGAGCACGACCGGCATGGGGCCGAAGAAAGTGGCGGGCACGGTCGTGATCAGTGCCGCAATGCTCCAGCAAGGGTGGTACAGAGGGTACAGGCGGTACTGCAGGGCGAGAGTGAGCCAGCCGAGGTGGTATAGTGTGGTACCGGCCCGGGGTGGGAGCCACCTGTCCCATCCTGCACCCTCTTCGGTACCGCCCCCGCTCAAAATTTCTCCTTCGAGTACCGCCTGTCTCACCTGTACCACCTAGCGCAGGACAGCGCTTGAAACAGCAAAGAACTCTCAGGAACTCGATTTTGGCTCTTCCGGTGCCTGGATAGGCGGTCATTGAGCAGGCGGGTACGCTTGATGGTAGCCCGCCAGTAGCACTGCTGTTGCGAAAAGCGGCACGGCTGAGGCTATGACATCGTGTTTGATCAGTGCGTTCGTGTGGCTGGCTCAATGTGTGCGGAGCCTCACGGGAAGGCGCTGTCTGTGCGATTGGTGGCGCAGGGGCGCCCCGACGTGCGCCAGGTGCGGACACGTGCGAGGATGGTTACTGCGCTCGCCCTTGTGGAGGAGTACCCGTACATGGGTGACGTCGTCCACTTCGTCAGGCCCTCTGCGAACGTCCACCACCAGCGCTGGAAGACAGTGGAGGAACTCGGAAGGGTCGGCACGCTCGCCGTCCGCATTGTCGCATGCAGCGACAATCCCGGTCTTCTCCACGTTGTGGCGGCAGGCGGTGCATCCGGCTCGGAGGTGCTGGCTTCCGCCGACAATGAGCCCGAGTTTGTCGCAGCCTTGCGCGCCATCGGGCAGCGGGTCATCCGCCTCTTGGAGGTCGCGGAGGTCGAGTTCTTCGGTAGTCCCTACCGCCCGCAGATGGAGTAGGTCCGGCGCACTGCAGTGGGCTGCAAACGGCGATCAGAGTAGCGAGCCCTTCCGCGCCTTTTCCTGCCGCACAAGTTCTTCTAACAGCCTCTGTGCGAGTGCCGCATGTTGCAGCTTATCTACCTGAACAGTCTTCTTGCCGTACGGCGTCGTGACGGTCATGAAGTTCCGATCAACCTTGAATGTGCCGGAATAGGTTCTCCCGTCCAGCTTGACGTGAACCGAGTGGCCCGACATGTGAAAGCCCTCTTGGCCGCGAGATGTGTACCTCACCGGACCCTCAATCCAGGATGACTCCGTTCGTGGCTCGCGTCATCATCGAAAATCTGGCGGCAGTGCATGCGGGAGGGTTTGATGTTTCGCCTCGAAAACAGCACGCGCAACGCGCAAAAAGTCGCGAACGAGGTGATCCGATCGGACGTGGCGAGTCTCATTGAGTTCTACGGCAGTGCCGCCTTCAGCGAGGCTTGTGAGAGAGCCCGGCGAGCACGGGTGCGAGGGGATCGAACGGAAAGACCGATTTGGACCCAAGTCGCTCTCAAGGTCCGTCACCGGAACTTGGGTGATCTCCCAAAATTGCTCGTTCAGGCCGGCTCAGAACCGGCACAGGAGGCGTGCAAGCCCCGGCCAACGCCCAAAGGCAAGCGCCGCAGGAGCGGTGCCAAGCAGGAGACCCCTTCTCGTAGCGACGCTGAAAGTGGGTCGCTGAAATTAACTGCTGCTCAACGCAGGCGAGCCAGTGAAACTTACTCTGCTGCGCCGGCCCGACATCCGTAAGCTGCGGATATCAGCCTGCAATGGCCGGATCAGGTCCGGCGGATGAAGGATCTGGAGACCGAGAACCAGCGGCTGCGCAAGGCGATCGCGGATCTGACGCTGGACAAGCTGATCCTGCAGGAGGCGTCCCGGGGAAATTATTGAGCCCCGCGCGCCGGCGCGCCTGTGTCGAGCACATCATGGACGTCCTGCACGTCTCCGAGCGCCGCGCCTGTCGGGCGCTCGGTCAGCATCGCTCGACACAGCGCAAGGTGCCGCGGGGCCGTGATGACGAGGCGGCGCTGACGGCCGACCTTGTCGAATTGGCAGGGAGATACGGGCGCTACGGCTATCGCAAGATCAGCGCGTTGCTGAAGGCGGCCGGCTGGCTGGTCAACGACAAGCGGGTCGAGCGGATCTGGCGGCGCGAGGGGCTGAAGGTACCAGCGCGTCAGCCCAAGCGCGGTCGGCTCTGGGACGGGGACGGGTCGAGCCTGCGGCTGCGGCCGGAGCACCGCAACCACGTCTGGTCGTATGACTTCGTCGAGGCGCGCACGCACGACGGACGCAAGTTCCGGATGCTCAACGTCGTCGACGAGTTCACGCGCGAGTGCCTGGCCATCCGTGTGGCCCGCAAGCTCAAGGGGGCGGATGTGATCGACGTGCTGTCGGACCTGTTCATCCTACGCGGGGTGCCCAGCCACATCCGTTCGGACAATGGACCGGAGTTCGTCGCCGAGTCCGTGCAGTCGTGGATCACCGCTGTCGGCGCGAAGACGGCCTATATTGCACCAAGCTCACCGTGGGAGTACGGGTACGTCGAGAACTTCAACGCTCGTCTGCGGGACGAACTGCTCAACGGCGAGATCTTCTACACGCTCAAGGAGGCACAGATCGTGATCGAGAGCTGGAGATGCCACTACAACACGGTCAGGCCGCACGGATCATTGGGCTACCAACCGCCAGCTCCGGAGGTGTTCATGCCTGCCTTCACGGTCTGGCCCGCCGCTTCGGCCAAGCTGCCCGTGGTAGAGCGGCCAACCGTGCACTAACCTTGAACCTGGACCACCCCGTGGGGGGGGTATAGAGATAGGCGGTGGGGTGGGCCAGTTTTGACCGCATCGGCGTATCGGTGTCAGCTCAATCAGTTCGACCAATGTCGCAGTTGGGAGGATTTGCGACGGTCTGTTTTCGGGCGAGAGATCGGAAAAGCGTACGTTCATCGAACGGCATGAGCTGACCGGCTGCTGTCGGCCGGCTCTTGAGCGAGTAATGGGCGCCAGCAGCCCTTGCGTGCTAAAATAGCTTCGGACCAAATCTGCCCAAAGGGCTGGTAGGCGGCTTCGTGATTTTGCCCAGAGAGTATGCCGGTAAAGCATGCTCCGATGATAGCACCATGCTGGCTTCGAATCTGGATAGGGCACGAAGGACTCACTGCACTTCCCGTGGTGCAAAAGCCTGTGTTTACTATGACGTGAGCGCAACCGCAGCTGGAGTCCGGAATCAGGGCTCCGACGTACTCACAGCCCTTGCGTGTTCCAGACTACCGCGAGCATCGCCGACACAACGTGCTGCCAGACCGCCTATGAGAGCGGAGAAGCCTATCATGCTAATGGGCAAAGCGATTTCCGGGCCGATTTTTGCTGCATTCTTAGAGTGCGAAACCAAGGCATACTTGCTGCAGCAAGGCGCTGTGGGCCTGACATCCGACACCGAAGCTCTCAGGCAGTCCCTCGATGCCGAGATCAAGCTGCGGGCTTTGGAACGTCTGCGAGCAGGCGTTCCGCCGCGCGAGGTATTCGTCGGAACGCTTCCACCCGAAACTCTGCGGGCTGGCATTTATAGCTTGGTCATTGATCCGGACATTCCCTTTTCGTGGGGTACCGGGCATCCGGACGCGTTGGAGCGATTGCCGCTCGCAGGCGCACGAGCGCGCATCATCTACCGCCCCATTCGTTGTGCCCGAAACGAGAAGACGAACACCGCAGACAAACTCGCCCTCGCCTTCGACACACTCGCCACCTCCGAGATCGCCGGGCAGACGCCGTCAACAGGTATGATCATCCGTGGCTCGAACTGCGTTAAGCAGAGTGTGCCTATCGCTAAGTTGCTCGTGAGGGCACGTAGCGTTCTCAAGACAGCCAGAGTGATTCTGTCGGCCGCAACGCCGCCTGCCCTCGAACTCAATAAGTATTGCCCGACCTGCCAATTTCAGACGCGGTGCCGCAAGTTAGCGATCGAAAACGACGATCTGAGTCTACTACCAACCATGTCGGGCAAGGCGCGGAAGAGGACGATGCAAAAAGGCATCTCTACCGTAGCGCAGCTGTCTTACACCTTCCGGCCCCCACGTCGGAGGCGCAGCGCCTCGGATACCAAACTGAAGCACGACCCTGCGCTGAAGGCTCTGGCGGTCCGCACGGGCCGCATCCACATTGTCGGGTCCCCAACCCTCTCACCCGCTGGAACCGTAGCTTATATTGATGTCGAGGGCATCCCGGATCGGAGTTTCTACTACCTGGTTGGCCTTCGATACTCCTCTGGCGAGCAAGAGGTCCAACGGTCCTTTTGGGCAGACGACGAAGCTGGCGAGCAGGAGATGTGGACTTCATGCCTGAGCGCCCTCAAGCGGATTGGTGACCCCTGCCTCATTCACTATGGCAGCTACGAGACGCAGTTCCTCCGACGGATGAAGGCCCGCTATTGCAGTGATCTAGAAGACAGCGTTTTTGCTGAAGGGCTCCTGTCTCGCGCGATCAACTTACTATCTCTTACTTTTGCGCGAATCTACTTTCCAACTTATTCGAATGGGTTAAAAGAGATTGCGAAATACCTGGGATTTCAGTGGTCCGATCCAGAAGCCTCCGGGGCCAATACCTTAGTTTGGCGCGCCGGATGGGAACTCTCTCACGATCCAGTGCTCAGAGAGCGCTTGCTGACTTACAATGCAGAGGATTGCCGAGCTACTCAGATTCTGAGTGAACGGCTGTCCAATCTACGCTTAGGGAGTCAATCGACAGACCCCGAGGCTTTCAGCGTAAAAGTGGAAGCACTTGAACGGAGCTATCCACTTCGGTTTGGCCCTCTGACATATGCCGTTCCTGAGTTTCAGCACATCAACGAATCAGCCTATTGGGATTACCAGCGAGGCAATGTCTATTTGCGCTCATTTAGAAAGAAAGCCGCACGGGCCATTTCCGAGCGATTACGCCCTCACAAGGGAGCCGATGTTTGCGTCAACAGGACGATCCGGGCTCAAGAGGCCCGACCGACGACATGTCCAAAATGTGGTTCAGGGAAGTTCTACAAAAACGGTCTACGTAGCAGGGTTACTTGTGATCTGCGGTTTTCACGCTTTGGCGTCAGGCTTTGGACGGTCCAGGAAAACTTCATGCGGTATCAGTGTTGGAACTGTAAGCACGGCGTAATGGAGCTGTCGCGGGAGGGAAAGTACGGCCTGAATCTGCAAGCTTATGTGGTCTACCAGCTCATCGAGCTTCGAAACTCAATCCGGGCAGTAGCTCGAAACATGAATGCGCTTTTTGGTTTGGATATGCCAATTAACGCAGTGAGTAACATAAAGACCAGCTGCGCGCGGCGATACCTACCGGTGTATGAAAACATTCTTGGCCGGATCGGCTGCGGAACACTCGTCCACGCGGACGAGACCCAAGTCCGAATAGGCGGCGAGGTACACTACGTCTGGGTTTTCACAAATCACACTGAAGTGGCGTATGTCCATGCCCAATCACGTGAAGCTGGCGTCGTTCGGGATTTATTGCATGATTTTAAGGGAGTGCTTGTATCAGATTTCTACAGCGGATATAACAGCTTGGAATGCTCACAGCAAAAGTGCCTAATTCATCTCCTGCGCGACATCAACGAGGATGTTCTAAAAAATCTATTCAACGACGAGATGCGACAGGTAGCGACCGATTTTGCCAATCTCCTCAAACCGATTATAGATACAATAGATAAGCGCGGCCTAAAGTCCTGGTATCTCCATAAACACAAAAGAGATGTAGAGCGTTTCTACCGGTTACTTTCGAAACGCGAGTGCCACAGCGAGGTGGCGCAGGGATGGCGCAGGCGCTTCGAAAAGAATCGCTCCAAGCTGTTTACCTTCCTTGATTACGACGGGGTGCCCTGGAACAATAACAATGCAGAGCACGCTATTAAAGCATTCGCACGCCTGCGAAGCGCGATCGGCTCATCCAGCACGGCAAAGGGCATAAGGGAATACCTCGTGCTCCTGAGTATTAGCGAGACATCCAAGTTTAAAGGGGAGGACTTCCTTGGCTTTTTGCGTTCAGGTGCGGCCGGCATAGCCCGCTGGACTCAGCATTGATGAGGGTGCCGTGGGCCGGAAACGGGAGCGCCCGCAATAATATGGTGCTTTTGGCGTCGGAATGTAGGCTCGCGAAAAGGACTGCTTGACTTTGGATTCCGGCCTTTGCCAGCAGCCCTCCTGAATCCTCACCTTGTGAGACATGCCAGTCAAACTAAAGGCTTCGATTTGATCATGCGTCGCCTAGTCATCAATGCCCAGAATTGTCAAGCTCAGACTGAGATGCCGGCTCTCCAACTATCGTTTCCAGCCTGCCGCGTCAGCGAAAGATCCGCTTCGGAGCCTTCGTCTGTGACGGCTGGGTGATGGGTAAGGGCGCAAAGCAGCCTGAGGAACCACTGCTTTCAAGGATGGCGTCGACGGCCCGCAACGGCCAGCTTGGATCGGAAACGGAAATGCACTAAGCGTCGGGATCGCGCAGGCGAACACCTTCGCCTTTCGCGCCGACAGGCAAGAATTCGATCCCCGCTTGCAGGAGTGCTGTCTGCACGGCGGTCAGCGTGCTGAGGCGAGTGTCTGCCCGACCGTTCTCCAGCCGAACGAGTGCATTAAGAGAGACAACGGCGCGGTCCGCTAGCATCTGCTGCGACCAGCCGAGCAGGGCGCGTGCTGCACGAATTTGACGAGCGGTGATCATCGCGATCACCAGCCGTATCGTCCGCAATCCTGCCATCTTGCAGCAATTCTCGACCCTGATAAGGTTATTTTTGAACCTTTCAGGGCGTCTGATGAGTGGTTTTGGTCTCGGGGAGGGGCGTGACGAGCCTGCGCGCGTCGCGGCCACCATCGTTTACGAGCGCGCCTCCCAAGCAGGTGGGCTTATCGCAGGTTCGCTCAGCATTTTGTTTGGACTGCTCGGTATTTTCTCTATCGGTATTTTCTTTGTTCCGCTGGCGTTCCTCTGCAGCATAGTTGGACTGGTACGCGGTGTTCTTGCATCCTCGGGCTCGGGCATTGGCACTTCGCTCTTGGGTGCGGTCCTCACCCTGGTCGGCGCTGTTGTCTCGCCGACAGTGTGGGCGCTCCTCGCTGGCAGTGCGTTTCTCGGTTACTCGACAATCAGCACGCACGGAGGAGCGGCGCGCTCCACGTTGTCGCACACGCCAGCGAATGCCGCGCCAATTCGCGCCGCTGTGTTCACACCAGATGCGGACTCTCGCAGAGGAAGGTCAGAGACGGTCGTCCCTAATGCCCACGCTGAGTCGAGCGCTCGGGGCGCATTAACACCTGCACCTCTTTCCGAGCCCCCGCGGGCGTTGCAGCTCGAGACACGCTCAGACGCCGTGCAAACGCCGCTGACCTCACCGAGCAGCACACCGCCGAGTTCGCAACGATCGCTGTTGCCGTCAGCCGAACATCAACCAGGAACGTTCAAGCGCGACATCCGCGGGCTCTCGCCCGGCGATCCGATCGACGTGGTGACGGCCCGCCTTCGCGCCATGGGATTCAGCTGCAGTTGGAACCTCGAACGAACATATTTTGACTGCGACAACCGCAGATCAATGCTCGGCAGTAAGGAATGGCAACAATTCCGTTTGTTCGCTGCCGCAAACGCGCTTACATCGGTGGAGCTTAATTTCAAGACGGGGCAGAATTTCTCAGCTGTCGTCGCGGAGATCAGTGAAGAGTTCGGGGCTGCACCAAAGCCTAGGAAGTACTTCTCCAACGAGATGTACTGGACCTTATCCGACGGATCGCAGCTGGAATATATTCAGCTCAGCGACGGAGCGACGCTGAGGCTCTACAATCGCCGGATTACCGCGAGACTGCGAGCCATGGAGGATGACGTGCGGCGAAGCTCTTATCCAGCGCCGCGATTCTGACGGAGCATCCTCAGAAACGCTCTTCGCCGACTGGTAGCCTCGCCAGCGCGGCACACAGGGTGCGGCTTGGTGTGCGGTGCTCGTCCAGCACCTTCGCCAAGTTCGACGGATCGCAGCCAACGCGAGCCGCCAAATTTGACAAGCCGCTGCGCCCGGCCTCTTCGCGGGCCAATAACATAAGCTTCGCACGCCTTTCCTGCTCGCGATCGTGTTCTGCCCAGAACCGCGGAAGCGCTGCTGAAACGTGACGCCACACCCTGTCAGATGCGGGACATAGCTTGGATGCGATCAGCCGCCGCAACGTCTCTCTTGCGATGCCCAAGATTTCCGCAAGCCGACGCTCCCCGACTCGCGCCTTTGCGCGCGTGAGATTCTCGCTCAAGTCCCGGTTACACTCAGGAGGGACCTCATAGGCAACCTCGGCTTCATCATTGAGCCCAAGGCAGACCCGGCGCTCAAGATCGTCAGCCTCCTTTCCGATCAGGCGCACGCCCGCTGCTGCGACATGGCGCTGCTTGGTTCGGCCTTGGTCGCTGTAATCGGCGTTCTGGAACTTGTCCTCGGGGTGTAGGTGGTACTGCGCCAACAGCTGAGCATAGGAGCTGAGGCAAGCGCCGGGCACGCCCTGACCTGTGTTCCGATCGAAGGCCTGTGCTGCCGCACGCGCGTGATCCCGATCAAATGAGCTGACGGGTTTGGGTGCGACGCTTTTGCGCTTTCGCTGAGGACCTTGATTGACCGCCTCGGTTGCCAGCGAACCCCGACCGAACAGTGATAGCAGAAAGCCGAATGGCCGCACCTGGGCCGCATAGGGCCGCGTAGCGTTGTAGCGCTTGAACCAAGCCAGGATGTCGGGTCCGGTGGCGGCATATCGGCTGACAGCTGGTCCTCGCAGTGCGGGATGATAGGCCAAGTTCACCTGCTCCGGATGGCCGCTCAGTGCCGCGCTTGCGATCTGCCACCAGAGATCGTGCTGCCAGTGCTCAACCCCAAGCTCGCTCAGCGGGAACGAGGGGGCCGGGATCGCAGGACTGGGCTCTGCGACATCGTAAGGCGCACGAAGGTGGCCGAGCCCATGAGCGGAGGCCTTGCGCAGCACCGGCTTGCCGTCTGCGTCGCGGTTGAAGAGCGCGTAACGCTTCGCCGACACCGCTAAGCAGAGCAGTGGCTCGCGGGTCTTGCCGCTTGGGGCAAAGTTCACGCCCTCCACCTTCAGGATGGACCCTCTGAAGGCGTAGGGGTTCAGCGCTTCGAACCAGGCGACGATCCGATCGACGCTGGCGTGAAAGGCTGCTTTGCTCTCCCTGGCGGCTCCTGCGGTGGGTCGGGCAATGGCCATGCTGTCGGTGTCACAGAAGGCCCATTCGAGGCCCTCGTAAGTGACAAGCCGCTCCAGGGTCGAGAGCATTAGCCGTGCGGCCCCGGTAATCAGAGTGGCAAGCAGCGGGTGATAGTAGCGCCCTGCCTCCTCCAGCTTGTCAGTTTTGATCTCGAAGGGCTCGCGCGCTGTGCTGTGCACACAGGCAAGCTTGGGCCTGGCGAGCTTGTGGACGTTCACCTCGATGAAGATGCCGTAGCTCGTCGCGTTCGCCGCGATCTTGATCTGCTGCTGGCGGACGTCGAGCACGTCCCGCTGCGCTCCCGAAGCGCCTTTGAGCTCTGCCTTCACCCCTTGCCGCATCTCGATCAGGCGCCGGTAGAAGTCGTGCTCGTATGGATCGACGCGGAAATTGGTATCCCCGCCAATCAGCACAGGATGCAAGCCTGGCTGCGGATCGCCAGGCTCGAAGATGAGGGCTTCCGTGACCACTGGCGCCCTCCCAGTCTGCAGCTTGCTGGCGATGCAGTCAGCCAGGGTGAACCAGAGCGGCTCGTCAGAGGTGAGGTGATTGAGGCCGATCGTGGCTTGCGCGCTGCCGTTGTAGTGCGCGCGAACCGGCAGCACGTCACCGTCGGGCTTGATCCGCACCAGCGCGAGTAGGTTGCGCCAGGTGGTCGGATGCTGCAGGTCGGCGACACCAATCCGGTCGAGGAGCTCCCGCACCTCCGCTGTACCGGCACGCCAGCGCATGCCTTTGGCGGTGACGAACCTCCACAGACCCATGAGGGTGCAGACGGTCGGGTACATGGACAGGAAGTCGACGAGCTCGACCTCCCGCACCTCACGCCGGATCCGCACCTCTGAGCGCCCGCCGAAGTAGCTCGCCAGGATCTTGGCCAAGAGATCAGCCGGAACGTTGGGCTGCGCCTGCCGCCAGGGCTTTACGCCCATGGCCTTGAGATACGCCTTGCCGAGGCTGGCCTCGCTGTAGATCCGGTGCACGGGCGTCTCTGACAGCCCAATTGCATGGTAGCGCTGCCTGAGCTCGACGAAGCACTCCCAGGTCGCCTGCACGTCCCGCGCAGCGTAGGCCACGTACTCGGGCGTGAGGGGACCGCCATGCTCGTCCGTCTCAAGCTTGGGATGGGGAACAGCGAGGAACGTGGAGAGCGCTGCAAGGCTGAATGAGCGCGAGAACAGCGCGGCTGCTAGCGTGTTCGTGTCGACAAAGAAGCCGCGCCGAACGGGAGCCCTCTCACTCCTGCCTCTCTGGCTGCGCGCCTGTCGTGCCCGAAATGGAGCGGCGAAACGGATGAGTGAGATGCGCTGTGTCAGGTGCTTGACCTGCAGCGCTGGGCGGAACTTGTGCTCCGAGAGCGTGAAGGAGAAGCCACCGTACATACTGCCACGCGCAATGCCGTGCCGAACGGCGAGCCGTGAGATGTCGAAGGGCAGGTTGTGTCCGACGATCGTGGCGCGCAGATCGTAGCCAATCCCGAAGAACACCTCATCGATGAAGGCGGCGCGTGTGAGGAAGCGGTGGCCATGCTCGCGCGCGTAGGCCTCCAGGATCGTACGCTGATCCAGCGGCAGAATGGCCGTGTCCTCGTTGTAGATGATCCCCGCCTCGTGCAGCTCTTCACCCTGCCGCACCTGATAGGCACCGAAGCGCAACTCCTGAGCGGCGTCGGTGGTCGTCTCTGTATCGAACACCAGTGTCCATTCGGACGGAGAGGTGGTGAGACGCCTCGCGTCCCCAGATGACGGACGTGCACGACCGCCGATTGGCTCCGCGTACGCGCGGATCGAGAGCGGCAGGTAATCGGCAGAAGGCGTTTGCGAGGCAGTATGGGCGTTCACGGTAAGAGCTCCTCTCAGCAGGATGGTGCGGAGCGCGCGCCTTCGATCAGCGCGGTGCCGAACTCGGTGAGCTTGGGCAGGATGCGGCGAATGAGGTCAGCGAGGCCGAGCAGGAAGCGGCCGATCGCCTCCAGCAGCGGATCTGATCCGGGGACAGGTTGTGGGTGGTCCTTCTGATCGTCCGTCACCTTGCGGTGGCAGTTGCAGCAGAGGGGGACTGTCACAGGGTCGTGTCGGCGGCCCGCGATGTGATGGGCCTCGAAGCAGGCGTGATGGGTTTCGCCACAGCAGGCACAGCGCGGGTCATTGGTCCCGAGCCGCTCAAGAGCACGCTGCCTGCGCCGTTCGCGCGCGAGTTCGGTTTTCGTCATCAGGGGTTCTCTGTCAGAGGGTGGTGAGCCGGTAGACCTGTTCGAACCCCTCGCTGCCGGCTGCAGCGAGGCGGTAGAGCGTGTTCGGGTCTGTCTCGAGAGGGTGGCGCTTGCCGCTCAGATCGATGACGATCTCGCCCTCGAAGGGTGCGAGTAACGACGCATCATTCGTCTGGAGGAACTGCCCGACAGCAGCGTTGTGGGAGCCAATGCGCGATGCAGCCTCGAACCCGGCCTTGATCCAGCGCTGGCGACCGCGTGACGTGACGAGCGCCTCGCGTACCACGCGGCGAAGGCGGCCCGCCTGACGCTCTGCCAGCTTCTGCTCGTAGACCGACCGGCGTAACCGCTCGGCCGATACGCCGGCAGCTTGGGCGGCAGCCGCGAGCTTTCCATGCTTCAGGAAGTGCCTGAGCGCCGCTTGTAGACGCATGTCACTGCCGGCCGGTTTGGCTCGGACTGAGGCTTCACTGGATCGGGCGTGACCGCGCGCTTGTGAGACAGTGAGACCACGTTGCCGACCGCGCTCGACCCGCCGCCGGTATTCCGCTCGATAATCTCTTGGCACAGGCGTTACCGCTTTCTCAGTGAAAGGCGGTCATCTTGGTGTGGTGATTCGGGTGGCCGAATCTGCTGAACGCACCCGGAGCACCTCATGCGAACGAAGGCCGATGCACTCTAAGGCGGAGCTTGTGGCACGAGCTTCTGCACGAGCAGCCCGATACAATCAGAGCTTTAGCCAGAGCAAATTAGACGAATGGATTAAGCAGGGGCTGGTCCAACGGGGGGAGCGTCAGAAAAATCAGGGCCTCCGACCGATTTACGTATTCAGCCGCGCACATTACCGCAGGGTCCTGCAGATCGCGCGACTGCGCGCGGGCGGAATTTCAGATCGTGATGCCATTTTGCTCCAGTTATTCGTACGAGGTTACAGCATCGAACCGCACGACATCCGGACAGAGTTGGCGACGGAGTACGCCCGAGCTCGCGCTAAATTGAACGCACCGGTTCGCTCGGTTTCTGCGGACACATTCGGGCCAGTCAGGGGCAAGCGTCGCGAGAGCCTATTGAAGCAGATGGGCCAGCTGGATCCACGGTTCGACAAAGCTGGCGTGGGCGTTCCAAACGAATTTTACATCCAGGCGCTTCGCTTAGGCCGCATGCCCGACACAGACAGCACGAGTAAACATGGCCGCTCGATTGCAAGCCCGTTTACCGCAATTACGTCGGCATCCACCCTGTTCTCCGGGATGTTTTACGACCACGGCTCAGATGACGACCCTATCAAATTATTAATTAGCCTGAGTACAGACGCGCAGATAAAAATTGCGAGTGGTACGCTTCGGGCAATTCGGGCAGAAGCGCAGCGGGCAATAAAGACCGGAAATTTCAGCGCCGTGGAGTTCGACGCGGCTTCGACCGCCTATCACGCATTGTACCAACGCGAGTTTCTGGCGCTCATGCTGGTTTTCCTAGTGAAAATGTCAGCGGGCGCGGAAAAGCCGATTTCGTGAGGCGCCTAGGTCGTCTAAAATCCGCTGAGGAAAATTCGCTTCGAGGCGCTGACGAAATGGCGAAATGGGGAGACTCTTTAGAGTGGGCTCGGCGAAGCGCCATATGGGGAGACACACTGCCCCCCGCGCCAGGGCGAAAAAGGCGTGAGCGCTCCTCGGAAACGCTGATTTTGTGCGGGCACGGCATTTCACTGCGCGTGGAAAATGGCAGCCTCGCCATCAAAAATGGCTTCACGCATTTTCCGCAGGAGCAGGAGACATTTCGGTATTTTCGGGGTGACCTCGATCGGCCGGCACGCATCGTCGTGCTCGACGGAAGCGGGCATCTCACCTTCGACGTGCTCGATTGGCTCGCCGAACAGGATGTGCCCCTGCTGCGTGTCAGTTGGACCGGTGACGTGGTTACCGTGGCAGGCGGCAGTGGCTACAGCGCCGATCGCGAGAAAGTTGCGTGGCAGCAGGCGACGCGCAACGACCCTGAACGGCGGATCGCCTTCGCGTCCGAATTGATCCAGACGAAAATTGTGCGTGCCGCGGAAAATCTCACGCTGCTGCACCCGAAGCCTGACACGCTTGATCAAACGCGCGACAAGCTCGCCGAGTGTGTGGTGCTGCTGCGTCGAGCGCCGCCCACGAGCATCACGGCTCTACAGGGCCTCGAGGGCGGCGCTGCTCAGGCGTATTTTCAAGCGTGGCGGCAAACACCGCTGCGCTGGAAAAAATCAAAGCGTCACCCGATTCCGCCGGACTGGGAATTTTTCGGCTCGCGCGCCTCCGTGCGCGCGACCAAGAAAATCAAAAACCGAAACGCCACGCACCCGATCAACGCCATGCTGAATTACGGCTACGCGGTTGCGGTAGGGCAGACGAAAATCCGGGCCCTCGCGAACGGTTACGATCCGTCACTCGGCATCATGCATCACGAGTACCGGGAAGGACCAGCGTTCGCGCTGGATCTCGTCGAGCCAGTGCGACCGCTCGTGGATCGCGCCGTGATAGGCTTCGCGCTGGAGGATGAGTTGCAACCAGCCGACTTCGTGCTGCGGGCTGATGGAGCGTGTCGGCTCAATCCGCAGATGGCGCGGCACGTGGTACAGCTGGTTGCAGCCGCCGAGCAGAGGAGCGGTGACGTTTCAACTGGGTGGTGAGCCTCTTCCCGCCACCCACGAATGCACGTATTTCATCATTACCTTTGTACCATAATATTCCTTATCAGCTATAAGGCCGGCGGCCAGCTGCACTTCTCTGGTCCCGTTTCAGAAGGCTGGCCTGCCAGCCAGCAGGTGCGGTCACTAGGAGCGGCTGTCGTCGATCATCTCGAGCCGCGTGCGCTCGATGCGGTCGATCTTCCAGTGCGAGGACCGGACCGTGCGCTGGGAGCGCCAGTTCGACCGCCGCAGGACCGGAAGGAAGGGGAGCACGAGGCCCACCACCCCAATGACGACCTGAAGCCAGCTCGTGAGCTGCACGGACATCGTTCGGTGCGTGTGCCCAGCAAAAAGCCCGCTCGGACTGAGCGGGCTCGTGAAGCATTCGGCTTGCGCCGCCGCAGATCCGCCCGCGCCGTCCTAGGCGCCCGAGAGACCCTTGTCAGACGTGGGATCAACTGGTCAGACTAGGGGCCGCTCGGATCATCTCACAAATCCGTGCCAAGGAGGCCGCGACAGCTTGAATGAGCTGCCGCCCCTGCTCGATCGGGATAGCCTCAGGATCAATATCCACCATCGCGAAGGCGTCCTGGAGTTTGCCGGATGGTAGATGAGCATCGCCAAGTCGGAGTTCATATGCGCCAACAATCGGCGTCAACATGGATCTAGCTTCCGAAGCTGGGATCAATGTCGCCACCAGCTTTTCAAGAGATTTAATACCTCCCCACCTTTCTCCTTTTGGAGGTGAAACTATTTTTTGGATGGCTGAAGCATCAATTCTGTCTGCCGTTAGGCGAGCAATATCTTTTGCTAGAGCAAGTAGGCCATCTCTGTCTACGGAACGGAATCTATGAACCTTTTGCAGGATATCCGCAGTAGAAGCATGTTTTGTAAAAATTGAAATTCCTTTCCAATCCTGCGCAGCCTTGTCTATCTCATCCATAATGGCGATTAACATGCCCTCTGGAGCTTTTGTGCGAGCTGGACGAGATTTCATCTGAGATGAAAGCAGTTCTCCAGAAACAGCGCCATCTGGCGTTACGTTTTGTCCTGCCCAAATCCTCTGCTGCCATTGAGCAACTTTCGCAACGTCATAGGCGTAAACATTTATGAGGCCGATACTATTTACCCCAAAATGAGTGGGCCAATTATTTGAGAATGAAATCCAACCGGTGTCAGCAGTGTACCAACCTATACTGCTCCCTCTCATGCCGAGTATTGTATTAATTACATTTGGACTAAACCAGAGATATCTTCCTATATCTTCTGAATGGAGGTTGTTGCTCGTCTCTTTCTGACCAGAAGCCTCAATGATGAATGACGGGAATTCTTTGGGATCGTCTTGTCGCACCCGCTCACTGGTAGCTGCAGGTTCTACCCATTCATCGCGCCAGAAAGCACCCTCAACTCGGTAAGCTTTGGGCCCTGATCTCTCATAGCTCATTGTTCTGTGAGCGGTATTCTCATCGGTCTCGAGACCGAATACAGGAACATCCTCTTCTTCATCAACATCCGTTCGCCATATCTCAAAGACGGCGACACTGCCTAGAGGCCCGCCATCGGCACTTACCTCAAATAAACGGGCCTCAAATTTCTGATTTTCAGACTCTTCTACGTAGCCGCCGTCTCCCCAGGTAATGTAAGACGCGTCAGAATAGACGGCATGCCTTTCTCTGTAGCACGACAGCCTCAAAGACATGTTACGCGCTGCGAGATAATCAGCAAGGAACTCGCTTTTTATCTCTATAGACCTCAAATTCCCGTCAGTATCTTTTTGCGTCCTAATAACAGGAGTATAAGCTTCCTCTGGCCTTACCCAATAGTCACCTTCCTCTACTAGGTTTAGAGCAATCAATAAATCTTGGTTTATATGCCATTTGTTGGGAATGCCGGCTCCGACATTTTGTACAAATACGAGATCTGCGCCAATAGCAATTCTCTCGTTATGGAGGAATGTTTCGGCGTTCTTATAGCGCTTATCTTGGAACGCATAAGGCCCTGCATCATGCCCTATGCCGACCTCATGCCACCCAAGTTTATCTCCAATATGACGGTATGCATTTAATATGGCCGTGCTTCCGATCGCGATTATCTCTTCGGCGCCGTCTTCAAAAATTTTTGTTTCTGAGACGCGCAGGGGTATCCAAGCCGCCTTTGCATAAAGCCGGCGGCGGAGATCCTTCATCTCAAACCAAGTCTGGGGTCTTTTCTCGCTCATAGGGCCTTCTTCGAAGGAGGGTGGTCGATGCGGCCGAGATGGCACAGCCGCTGGATAGAGCGGAGCTCGGGATCGATCGAGAAGCTCTGAACACGCACCCTTAGCCGGAGCCTTCAACCGCCTAGCCCCTGCGGAAACGGCCTGGCTAGTCCAAGGCCGGCTCTTGGTTGGAGGCGGCACGCTGGGCGAGCATGGCTAACGAGCCGTGAACGCCGGCGCGTTCGCGTTTGCGATAGACCCTGCGGCAGAGGGAAGGGGGCGACAGCGTCTCGAATCTCGCCTCCTGTCGTATTAGCTAGCGCGGGGCTTTTCAGGTATTGCAACGCCTAGCACTTCCCCAACTTCAGCTCAGGTCTGTATCCTTCATTACAGGTGGAGACTGTCGACTGCCAAAGAATGTCTCTAGTTTTTGCGTTGTACATGACGTAGGAAGTCGGCTTGAAGTGGATTTTATGGGTTATATATCGCTGCTCATAAGGCATGGAGAATGTCGGAGTCGACGCGTGATCATCAATCGAGACGAAAGGCTTAACGAGTTCTCCGAAAACTCCTACTTCTAGAGCATCGAATTGTTCTTTAGCTTTCTCTGGAGCAATCGGAATATCAATTTCCGAAAGACTATAGAGGCTGTCCAATTCCCAAGTCTCCTGAGACGATTTCCTTACGTTTATCACCGTTCCATATGCATTCTTGCCTTCATAACTACCAAGGTTTACTTCGGGAGCCGCATAGTTATTACCCAACAAGAAAACATTTATTGATCTTTTTTCTGCATTATATTTTAGGCGCTTATGCGGAGCAGCTTCGCAAAATATTTGAGACGACTTTATCCCGGCTTTCTGCAACTCGGCTCGAACGTTTGCCTCGTGAATTGCTTCTGTTTGAAAATCATCTTTCTTGGGCGTTATTCTAGAAACATCTTCAAACAACTTTTTTACATCACAAACCGCAGTCAGATTCAGCCTAGTGGCCTCTCGGCCGGACTTATCAGTGAGATTTTCTGTTTTAATTTTGGCTTTCAATTCTTTCCTTTGAGTCAATCTGTCATAGCAGGCTAGCCTTAAGCTGGGATCATCTTGGTGATGACACTCTGATTCCCTGACTGTTCCACCAGTTTGAGCTTGTGCCGACAGTGCAAAGCCCGCATACACTGTTAACAACAGGATGATTGGCAACTTCAAAACTCGCCCCCCAATTTGAAGCCTTAATGCGTTCCTTGCCAGGCGCCCGTCAAGAACATCGGGGCAGCTAACCCGGGGATTTTTGAAGCCGCGATAGCTTCCGAGGCTTTGAAGTCACACGGAAGCCGCAAGAAGGCGTAAGCGGTAGGGGCGAAGGGCCGCTCGCCGCTGTCTATGCAAACAGCTACTGAGTTCGGACGAACGTCTCAATGATTGAGGCGCCGTATAAATTCTAAACGGTCGTTGCGGGTTTATACGGCCGCCTTGGCGTGGCGCAAGCGCCGTACCCTTAGTAGCCTTTCTACGCTTTGGCCAAATCGCCTTTGGTCCAATGCATATCTCGCGACACCGGTCATCGGGCGACGATCCGACGCCCTTCGATATGTCACCCGGCGGAGCGGTCGGAAGTGGCCTAACGCTCGCACTATCACTATACCCCGACCACCCCGTGGGGGCAGATCACTAACTGTTCGCAATTGCTGAGGGCCTGGAGCCTTGATCCTACGTCTCCAGCACGTAGGTTCCCGGTGCGTCGGCACGAGGCGGGTACTGTGCGTTGCC
>NZ_JBAWTG010000092.1:0-17944 GCF_037106235.1 Methylobacterium nigriterrae
AATTTCTGGGGCTCTCGATGAACGACCACGTTGCGGAAGAAGGGAATTGGGCGCGGATCCAACGTGTTGCCCTGGCGCTCCTCTTGGCGAGCCCCATGGCCGTGGGGTTCGGCTGGACCCTGCGGCTCTGGTAAGCAGCGCCTCATCCGCTCATGCCCGCAGGTCGTGGAACAGGTAGTAGCCGGTCAGCCGCTAGGGGCCGGCAATCACTCAGGGCAAGCGGACGCGAGCGAAGACAGAAGGCGTGCGGTAGAGCATCATGCCGTGCTGTCGCGGATTGGGCGTTATGGAGCGTCTCCAGTGCCCGCGAGCTGATCAATCCTCTTGATGCAAATTAGCCCGCATGAGATTATAAATATCTCGGACGCCCGATGAGACGATAACGTACACTCGCCTCGTCCCGCGCCCCTGCTTTCGGTCGGTAACTTGACCAGTGGCGGGAGGTTGCAATGGCTGTTCCAGTAGATCTGGCATCTTCAGACACAAATCCCGCTCGAAAACAGCCTGCGCTCTTGCATCACCTGCCATGATCCGGCACGGACGGGACGTCCTGTGGCGCGAAAACGGAGGGAGATGACCATGAAGAGGTCCCTACTCACCCTGTCGCTCCTAGCCGCCCTGGCCGGAGCGGCCGTTTCGATGCCCGCAAGCGTGTCCGCAGGGCCCACCGAAGACGTCCAGGCCGCCATGCAGAGCCTGAAGACAAAGGCTGCCGCCCTCGGGGCCCCGAGCGTGAAGGGTGAGGACACGATCGCCGGGAAGACCGTCCCGGTCCTCTATTTCGGCCAGACCAAGGTGAACGGCGACTTCTCCCTGGTCGACAGCGTGCAGAAGGAGGTCGGCGGGACCGCAACCCTGTTCGTGAAGAGCGGCAGTGAGTTCGTCCGCGTCTCGACGAACGTGAAGAAGGATGATGGCTCGCGCGCCGTCGGCACAGTCCTCGATCCGAAGGGGAAAGCCTTCGCGGCAATCACGAAGGGCGACGCCTACTTCGGCGAGGCCGACATCCTGGGCAAACCCTACACCACGGGCTACGAGCCGATCCGGGACGCTGGCCAGGGCGTCATCGGGATCTACTACGTCGGATACCCGAAGAAGTAGGGCATGGCCTCACGATGGGCTTGGTGAGCTAGGCCGTAACGCAGCGGAGCGTTCCGCTAGGGCTTGCCCCAGTGGACCGTTCCGGGCCCGGCGTTTCCCTGTTCCACAGAAGCGGATCAGCCCCCTGGTCCGAGCGCGCGACATCCGAGACCCTAAAGGAACGGCAGGGCTCGTCGTCAGGCCACGTTCAGAGGCGCTCTAGAACCCGAATGACGGTCTGCGCGTGCCACCGGCCGCCAGCCGGCGTCGCGACCTCGCGCCGGTTTAGTTCCGCGGCCATGCCGCGCGCCGACAGCCCGGCCGCCTTCAGCTCGGATACGACCGGCGCGAGCGCCTGCGCCCGCTCGATGGCCTCCGCCTTGTAGGCCGGCGCGAGGTTCTCCGCCCCGTTGCGACCGAGGCGCTTGCCGCGGGCCTTGGCGGCCTGCAGCGCCGCTTTCGTGCGGGCCGAAATCAGCCGCCGCTCCTTCTCGGCCAGCGCCGCGTAGATGTGGAGCATGAACGGGTCGGCATCGGCGCCGAGTTCGGCCACGATGAAGGGCACGCGCTGGCTCATCAGCGTGGCGATGAACGCCACGTCGCGCGAGAGCCGGTCGAGCTTCGCCACCAGCACCGGGCACTTCTTCCGCTTGGCATCAGCCAGCGCCGCGGCGAGTTCCGGCCGTCGATCGAGCGCGTCTGCGCCCTTGCCGGTCTCCACCTCGATCTTCGTGGCGACGATCTCGAAGCCCTCGGCCTCACAAAACCGAGCGCAGGCAGACCAACGTTTGCGGAGGCGGAGAACGCCTCCAGAACCGAGCCCGCTGACACGAGATACCGCAATCAGTCGCGCCAGCCCTGACTTCCAACATTCCCGTGGCAGATCAGGCACTTGAACCTGTCCTGCTTCGTGAACACCTCACCCCCCATACATACCTTGTTAAGGTTGACGGTCTGAGCGAGGCGGGACGGTAGGATGAAGCGGAAGCGCAACCCCAAGCCCCGAGCGGCGGGCCCGAAGATCGATCGCCGCCGCCGCGCACCCTGTGCCGCCCTCGATGCCTCGGACCGGCGAGATCTGCGCGCAGCCTTCGCTCACGGCCAGAGGATCGACCGGGCGCCCACCTGCACCATCGACTTCCACCCGGCCTACATGGATCAGTATCCGGTGGGCGAACTGTCGGTCTGGTTCAAGGACGAGCTGCGCAACCGCATCACGACATGGCTCCGGCGCCGGGGCGTCGGCTGGTACGCCATCTGGGTGCGCGAGAACTACGCCGGCAACCGCCGCGAGCACCTCCACCTCCTGATCCATTGCCCGATCGCTCTCCGGGCCGACCTCGAAGCCGCGATCCGCCGCTGGTACCCGGGCCGCCCCGAGATGGTGAAGCTCGGCCAAGTCACCTGGAGGAAGGATCCGAGGACCAGCTACATGACCTGCGTCGGCCTCGAATACCGCCTCAAGCAGATGACCGCCCGCGCCTGGGGTCCGCCGCGGCCAGGACGCCCCCGTCGCGAAATCAAGAACCGCCACGACGGCGCGCCCGTCGCACCTGTGCTCGGGTCTCGCTACGGCATCAGCACCACCCTCAACCAGAAGGCACGCGACGAGTGGGCGACGGCTCGGCTGATCTTCGAGATAGAACAGCGTCGGGCTCACCACGATCTCGCAGAACAGGCTGCATAGGCCCTGCGGCTCGGCGTAACGGAGGGCATGACACCCCATGAGCCCTACGGATCACGTGCCGGGGGAGTTCGAGGCCGGCTGGCAGTGGGCCAAGCGAGCGAACTTCTTTCTCGAAGCGCTCTCGGCCGCCGAGTTCCACTGGTTCTTTGTGCAGGGCATGGAGGCACTGCGCGCTGGGCTCTACCTGCCCGGTGTCTCGGCGCTCCTCAACGGCATCGAGGCCAGCCTGCGCGTCACGATGCGTCAGGTCACGCCTGATCCGGCTGCTACGGACGGCGAGTTCGTCCTCTCTCCTTACAAGGTTCTGAGCAACGTACTCGTCGCAACGGCGCGCGATGCCGGCCTACCAGTCGAGGCGCTCGCCTTTCCGGGAGAGACGAACCTTTTTGACAAGCTGAGCACACCCAAGCAGTCCCGCGTCGACGTGGAGGTCGTCCGTCTGCGCAACGACATCTGCCACGGCAACATCCTTTCCTTCGTCCAATCGACTGACGAGGAGGTTATGTTTTTCACGCCAAAGTGCCTGCGCAGTACCGCCGCCGACCTGCTCAGTGTCTCTTTTACATGGTCCAAAGCGCTCGGTGACTTCCGGCGGGCGAAGGGCCTCCCGCACTACTGCCCAACCCCGCCCATCCCATCGAGCCCATTCGTTCTCCCCTAAACAGACCGCCGCAGCACGCACAGTTCGAACTTGATGCAGGGCTCAGCCGGGGGCGAAACGCTCCTAGGAAGACGCCGGCGCCCACCACAGCGCATCGCTACGCGGCCTCGCTCGCGCCCGCCTCGCGGCTCCAAGCCGCGATCATCTCGTCCAGGGCAGCCTTTCCGAAGACCCGTGCGTCCCCGAACGTCTCATACGTGCCCGGCGGCTCCCGGACGATCTGGCCGCCCTGCCGGATGGCCCAATGATACCGTCCGCGCAGGGCGCGCCGGGTGTAGATGTTGAGCGTGAAGGGGTGTTGTACCGAGATGGTACTCTTGGCGGGCTATTTCGCCCTTCGCTGCTCGATCTCGGCTCGTGTCTCGTCCCGACCTGCACGCACATCCTCGACCCGCTCGGGCGGCCAGACGGATGCGGCGACCGTTAGGCACGCATCGAGCGCCTTGACTGCCTCTTCCAGCCGCGCCGTGCCTGCATCCCGCGCCCCGAGCGCTGCGAGCGCGGCGCCGAGGTTCATCTGGGTCCCCGCCCAGTTGAGCGGCACCCGCTCGCGCGTTCGCTCCTCCAGGGCAGCGCGATAGGCCGCCACCGCCTCCTCCAACCGGGCCGTCCCGCTCTCCCGCTCCCCAAGCGCTTGGAGCGCGTTGCCGAGGTTGTTCTGCGTCATTGCCCAGTCCAGCGGCACCCGCTCCCGCGTCTCTTCCTCCAGCGCGGCGCGGTAGGCCGCCACCGCCTCCTCCAACCGGGCCGTCCCGCTCTCCCGCTCCCCAAGCGCTTGGAGCGCGTTGCCGAGGTTCATCTGGGTCGCCGCCCATTGCAGCGGCATCCGCTCCCGCGTTCGCTCCTCCAGCGCGGCGCGGTAGGCCGCCACCGCCTCCTCCAACCGGGCCGTCCCGCTCTCCCGCTCCCCAAGCCTTACGAGCGCGTTGCCGAGGTTGCTCTGGGCCATCGCCCAGTCCAGCGGCACCCGCTCCCGCGTTCGTTCCTCCAGGGCAGCGCGATAGGCCGCCACCGCCTCCTCTAACCGGACCGTCCCGCTCTCCCGCTCCCCAAGCCTTAGGAGCGCGTTGCCGAGGTTCATCTGGGTCGCCGCCCATTGCAGCGGCACTCGCTCGCGCGTCTCTTCCTCCAGGGCGGCGCGATAGACCGCGACCCCCTCCTCCAGCCGCGCCGTGCCGCTCTCCCGCTCCCCAAGCGCCTGGAGCGCGTTGCCGAGGTTGTTCTGCGTCTTTGCCCATAGCAATGGCACTCGCTCGCGCGTTCGCTCCTCCAGGGCAGCGCGATAGGCCGTCACTGCCTCCTCCAACCGGGCCGTCCCGCTCTCCCGCTCCCCGAGTTGACCGAGTGCGTTACCAAGAAGGGTCAGAGCGAGGCCGCACTCGTCGGCCTTGCGGGCCGTGGCCGCCATCCGCCGCGCGAGTTCCACCGCGACTGAGAGCGAGAAGTTGATCCCCTTCTCGGCGCCGTCCGCCTGGAACTCGTTGTAACGCGCCCTGAACTCCGGAAGCCATGCGGGTCGGTCGGCCGAATGCCCAGCGGCCACGATCTGCTCGATGCGCTTGGCGACCGCGACCGCGTCGCGACGCAGGGTGTCGACCTTCACCCCCTCCTCAAGCAGCACGACCTGCGATTGCCGGTGCTTTGCCTCCAGTTCGGCGAGCGCCTCGTCGACGGTTCTTGCTCCCCCGTCCAGATCATCGTTGCGCACCTTCTCAGCGACCTGCGCCAGCACCGCGTTGACGAACGCGTCCTCGCTTGTGCCCCGCTCGCCTCGTGCGATGACATCGAGCGCGACCTCGACGGCGCGTTCCAGCTCCGTCACCGCCTGCTCGAAATCGGACACATCGGGTTTCAGGCGAACAGCGAGGCCGATGATGGTCCGCCGTTGAAGGCCAGCCGCTTCGGAGGCCGCCAGTAGCCCCCGGGCCTCCAAGACCGCGACCAGCTGCTCGGGGGAAGGACCAACCGTGACGCCGCTGATGTTGATGTCGCGCGCGTGGACGTTGTCGAGTTGCACGCCGATGCTGGACATGGCGGCGCTCATCCATCCTGAGCCGACACTCGCCGTTTGATCTCGGCTTGTGCCTTGTCCCGATCTGCGCGCACCTTCCCGACCCGCTCGGGCAGCCACACCAACGCGGCGACCATCAGGCATGCATCGAAGGCCGCGACCGCCTCCTCCAGGCGGTCAGTCCGGCTCTCCCGCTCCCCGAGCGCCGCGAGCGCGCTGCCGAGGTTCATCTGGGTCCCCGCCCAGTTGAGCGGCACCCGCTCGCGCGTCTCTTCCTCCAGCGCGGCGCGGTAGGCCGCCACCGCCTCCTCCAGCCGCGCCGTGTCGTTCTCTCGCTCCCCGAGCATCTGGAGCGCGGCGCCGAGGTTCATCTGGGTCCCCGCCCAGTTGAGCGGCACCCGCTCGCGCGTTCGCTCCTCCAGGGCAGCGCGGAAGGCCGCGACTGCCTCCTCCAGGTGCGCCGTGCTGCTCTCCCGCCCCCCGAGCGCCGCGAGTGCAGCGCCGAGGTTCATCTGGGTCCCCGCCCAGTCGAGCGGCACCTGCTCACGCGTCCGCTCCTCCAGCGCGGCGCGGAAGGCCGCGACTGCCTCCTCCAGGTGCGCCGTGTCGTTCTCCCGCTCCCCCTGCCTCACGAGCGCGCCGCCGAGGTTGTGCTGGGTCCTCGCCCACTCGAGCGGCGACCGCTTGCGTGTCTGCTCCTCCAGGGCGGCGCGGAAGGCCGCGACCGCCTCCTTCAACCGGGCCGGGTCGCTCTCCCGCTCCCCGAGCACTTGGAGCGCACCGCCGAGGTTGGTCTGGATCGTCGCCCAGCTGAGCGGCGACCGCTTGCGTGTCTGCTCCTCCAGCGCGGCGCGAAAGACGGCGACCGCCTCCTCCAGCCGCGTCGTGCTGCTCTCCCACCCCCCAAGGGTCGCGAGCGCACTGCCGAGGCGGTTCAGGGCGAGGCCGCGCTCGTCGGCATCGCGGGCCGTAGCTGCCATTCGCCGCGCGAGTTCAATCGCGACCAGGAGCGAGAAGTTGATCCCCTTCTCGGCGCCGTCCGCCCAACACGCGTCGTAACGCGCCCCGAACTCCGGGTGCCATGCGGGCCGGCCGGTCTGATGGCTGGCGGCTACGATCTGCTCGATGCGCTTGGCGACCGCGACCGCGTCGCGACGCAGGGTGTCGACCTTCACCCCTTCTTCGAGCAGCGCGATCTGCGACTGGCGGTACTGGGCCTGCCTCTCCACTTCTTCCGCTTCGAGTTTCGCGAGCGCCTCGTCGACGGTGCGCGCGCCCCCGTCCAGATCATCGTTTCGGACCCTCTCGGCGACCTGTGTCAGCACCGCATTGACGAAGGCGCCCTCGTTCGTGCCCCGCTCGCCGCGCGCGATGAGGTCGAGAGCGATATCGACGGCGCGTTCCAGCTCCGTCACCGCCTGATCGAAGTCGGACACATCGGGTTTCAGATCCCGGGCGAGGCGAATGATCATTCGCCTTTGAAGGCCGGCTAACTCGAACCCGACGAGTACCTCGCTGGTCTCCAAAACCCCCACAATTTTCTCGATGATCTCGTCAGCCGTCGCGCCGACATGAATGTCATGGATGTTGATCGTTTGCGCGATGACATCACGGAGATTGACGCCGGAGAGGTCCATAGCGGCGCTCATTCATCCTTGACTGGTTCATCCTTGGCTGGGTTGTTTGGCGGCACGCCCGCGCGCACGCCTTTGATCTCGATATCGCCACTGAAGGTGCCCTTCTCCACCTTCACGCCCGTTCCGGCCGCAGCAATGTCGGACAGGCGCAGGTTTGCGGCCGAGACCTCTTTCAGATCGACGCCGATGGCGAGTGCGGCGGCCGGCGCATGCTGCTGGACGAGTTCGATCAGGCTGCGGGCCGCCGCCGCCAACTCCGCGTCCTGCCCAGCGCCGGAAGCCGTCAGATCCTCCTCGATCACGGCGCGTCGGTTCTTTGAAGCAGGGGCCTGCTCGATCTGCTCGACCGGAACCTTCGGGTACCGCGTCTTGATCAGGTCCTTCAGGGCTGCGTAGGCGTCCCTGACCACGGCACCGACCACCTCCTTACCGACGACGGCCGCGGCGCCGAGCGCAAGGCTGAGTGCGATGGCGCTGATGGGCTCCATGGGCCGGCTCCGTCACATCGGGTCCCGTCGCCGAAACTACCGTTTCCCTCCCCTCCATGTCGCGCTGGGGTGGATATCGGACCGAGCCTTGATGGGTGTCGGGATCTGCTTCTTGCCCCTCCTGGGCCATTAGTTTACATAACTCTCAACGAACGGAGAGTTTCGCGTAAATGGCGTCCGGCACCTTCGTCGCCTACTACCGGGTGTCGACCGCCAAGCAGGGCGCCTCGGGCCTCGGCCTCGCCGCGCAGCAGGCCGCCGTCCGCGATTACCTCAACGGCGGCTCCTGGCGGCTCGCCGCCGAGTTCACCGAGATCGAGAGCGGAAAGCGCGACGACCGCCCTGAGCTGCAGAAGGCCATCGATGCCTGCCGCCTCTACGGTGCCCGTCTCGTCATCGCGAAACTCGACCGCCTCTCGCGTGACATCCACTTCCTGACCGGCCTGGAGCGCGCCGGCATCCAGTTCGTGGCCGCCGACATGCCGGAAGCCAACGAGACGCTCGTTCACATGATGGCCGTGATCGCTCAGGCCGAGCGCAAGATGATCAGCAAGCGGACCAAGGATGCCCTGGCCGCCAAGAAGGCGTTCTACGCGAAGCTGAGCGACGAGGATCGAGCCAAACTCCAGAAGCAGGGCGCGGCCACGCACTTAGGCGGCTTCCGCGGCTTCGTGCCGACCGACGAGCACCGCCGAGCGGCTGTCGAGGTCCGTCAGAAGCGCGCAGAAGCCCGCACAGGCCAATTGGCGCCTGTTCTCGCTCAGCTCCAGGCCGAAGGCGTCACGAGCGCCAACGGCCTCGCCAGGGCCCTCACAGAGCGCGGCATTCCAACGGCGCGCGGCGGCTCGAAATGGACCGCCGTGCAGGTCCAGCGGGTTCTCGCCCGCTCGGAGCCGCCGGAACTGAATGCCGCGCGACCGAGCCCGAAGCTCTCTCAATCCGCCAAGGAGGTGTGAGATGACGACCAGCAAGCCGGGCAAGGCGGTGGCACAGCCGTACAAGCCGACGCCCGCAGAGACGGCCGCCCTCGCTCGCCACAGAGATCGTTCTGAGCGGCGCCCGCCCGCCCGCATCAAGGTTGCCAAGGGAGCGACCGGAGCCTCCACCCGACCGGATCACCCCGATCTCGGGATGGGCACGCTCAACCTCATGAACGCCCTCGGCACCGCCAGCCTCCCCTTCATGGACGGGCTGCTGAGGCAGATCACGAACGTCGCCAGCCACGGCCAGGAGCCCGACGAGGCCGGCATCAACTTCGTGCTCTCCGTCGTGAACGGGATCGAGCCGCGCGACGAGATCGAGGCCATGCTCGCCACCCAGATGGCGGCGGTCCACCTCGCGACGATGACGTTCGCGAGGCGGCTCGCCCACGTCGACAACATCCCCCAGCAGGACAGCGCCGAGCGCGCCTTCAACAAGCTGGCCCGGACCTTCACGACCCAGGTCGAAGCCCTCAAGCGCTACCGCAGCACTGGTCAGCAGACGGTCCGGGTCGAGCGCGTCACGGTCGAGGCCGGCGGGCAGGCGATTGTCGGCGCGGTCAACGCACCTGCCGGCGGGGGTAGGGGCTGCGATGAAAACTGACGGCAACCCTATGCAAAGCCCCATGGCGATGCACCTCAGCCCCCGATGCGGAGCCAGAACGCGAAGCGGCAGCCCGTGCTGCTCGCCGGCCATGCCGAATGGTCGGTGCCGCATGCATGGCGGCAGTTCGCCTGGAGCGCCAAAGGGCGAGGCGAACGGCATGTTCAAGCATGGTCGCTATACCGCCGAGGCCGTCGCGCAGCGGCGCGAGCTGAACGCCTGGATCCGGGTAATGCGGTGGTCGGCCGAAGAGGTCGCTTAGGGCACAAAAGCGCTCAACAGCAGGCAGTATCCTATGCCTTAGGTGTGAGCGGCGACTTCCGGCGCCGCTGGCCAAGACCGAGAGCCCGAGCCAGTTCGGAGCGCCGGGCTGAGTAATTCGGGGCCGTCGCGGGGTAGTCCACCGGCAGGCCGTAGCGAGCGCGATACTCCTGCATGCTGAGCCCCTGCCGATTGAGATGGCGCTTGAGGGCCTTGTAGGGCTTGCCATCGATGAAGCTGATCAACGCGTCCGGTGTGATCGAGTTCTTGATCTGAGCCGGCGTGGGCTTCTCGATGCCGGCGGGTTCAGACGTCTTGCCCAGCCTCAACAACGCAGCATGAACGGTGGTGATCAGATCTGGCAGGTGAGCGACCCAAACGAAACTCTTCGAGACGTAGGCCGATACGATCTGAGCAGTGACTTCGGCATAGATTGTCCGCGGCACTTCGGTATTATCTTCCACGGCTTCCCTCCCGATCACGCATTGATCGGCCAGAGCCTCAACGCGATTACGGTCGGATCGCAATCATTCTTTGGGAGAAATCACCTGCTATTCCGGTGAGGACTGGATTGGCTCTGCGGAGTACGGTTCTCTACTGCGTGTCAGCGCAACTCGGTGCTCAGACGCGCCCAGCGGCGTGCCCTGACAGTCTTCTCTGATCGCAAGAGAAGGGGCATCATCGCGCATCCGGGGGCGAGCATGGACGTGATCAACATGGACGTGGTGGTCACCCCGGTCGGGTCGGCTAAATCGGCCGGCGGCACGTGGCGCCTGGAGGACCGGCTCGGGCGCGTCCTCGGTGCGATCCGGCAGATCCCGTGGACGAGCGAGTTCTCCATCGTGTCGGAGCCGGGTAGCCGGCTCTACGGCGTGCCCGCCCTCCACCCCTCCCTCGACGACGCCATGTGGGCCATCGAGAAGCGCCTCGGTGGCGCCTGCGAACTCGTCAGCGGCCCGGAGCGCTGAACCGATGCCTCCTCTTCCCCTGCTCGCAGAGCCCCTTTCCGAGCCCCTGAACGCCTGCCACCGACAAAGGCTGGTCGCTTCCTCTCTGGTTCGAGGGTCCTTCCCAGCACCCCGGCAGCCCCGGGCCCGCACGAGTCCGAGGTCTAGCTAGCGCCAGAGATCCGTAGGGGAGTTCCGCATCAGGATTGCTGGCCGCGTACCGGACAGCACGGTGAGAAGACGATGCAGCGATCAGCCCTTAGGCTGCCGGCCGCTTCAGCGCCCAGGAAGGCGAACATGGCTCACCAGTTCCACCTCGGCCAACTCGTGCGGCGCGCAGGCCAGATCGGGGCACCAGCCCGACGCGAGGTCTACGAGATCGTGAGCGTCGTGCCTGACGAGACCGGCGCGCCTCGCTACCGGATCAAGGGCATCGGACCGGAGACGCACGAGGTGAGCGAGCGAGAGCTTGTCGCGGCCTCGCGTGCCCTGGCGACCGCCACAAAGACGCTCACGGCCTAAACGTCCCCTGTAGGGCCAACCCGACTACGACCGGCGATGACGTGCCAGGGCAGGCAACATGATCAGGCGCAGCCCGTATCGACAGGCGTATGGTTCCGGCGAATGCGGCCTCTGCGCGATTGTCGCCGCCGTGGACACCGTCTGCCACAACATCGATGAGGAGACAGCGGGCCCGTTCCTGTCGGCCCTTGCGCAGGCACTTCCGGCTGAGACGGCGGCCGAGTTAGCGCGCATCTTGTACGAGCAAGGGACAGAGCGGCCTGAGATGGAACCCATGCTCGTGGCGGCTCAGGCGTGGACGCACGCACGCACGCGGCTGGCGTGCTTGGAGGTGGGAAGGCGCGCATCCGCAAGCCGGTGAGACAGCGGAGCAGTTTTGGGATCGTCTGAGCGAGGTTCTCAAGCGCCCCTATACGGCGGTGATCATCGGCTTGGGCGAGGACACGCAACCCGACACCCGCTACAGCGGCCATTGGACCTGCCCTGAACACATCACCGAGCACGAGGTCTATTTGCGCGACAGCGATGTATATCGCCGCATCCCGCGTGCTGACACGGGTATCCGGCCCGAGCCCCGCTGGGCCATCGAGGACTGCTACATTCTCAACCGCATAAGCTGACTATGGCCCGCCTTCAGAGCGGGCTATGGGGGCGTGCCTGCAGCCCGCTGCGGCTGCGATGCAGGGCCTGCGGCGGCCGGCGGCGAGCGAGATCGCACGTCAGCCGCACCGAACGAACTTCCGCCGGACGGCGCAGGTTGGCTCTGTAATCTCCTGTGCGTGCGGAAATTTCGATGCGCCTTACCACTCTGCCGGGCCTTGCTGTCTTGCTGGCCCCAACCCTGATCGGCCAAGCCTTTGCTCAAGAGCCGGCGGCCAGACAGGACGTCCCGGCCACTACTGGAACCATCTTTCAGTCCCAGCCGAGTACGAGCGGCCACGGTCGAAGCGTGGTCGTCGTGCCGGGTGGCTCAGGCGCGGAGCAACCCACGACCAACCCCACCGCTGGCGCCAAACCGAGCGGCTCAGTTCAAGCTGCACCGAACAGCCGCGCCAGTGGGGACGGTGCTCACTGACGCGATTGAGGCCAGACAAGCCGCACGGGCTTTTGCGTTGGTTCGTTCGCCCGAACAGCGGCATGCGATCACGATACAGCGCCAGCCCTCCGCGACGGACCCGCACCAGAATTCGGAGAGGCCGCTAAGCGAGCCCGACCCTGCCCTCCGGCAGCTTCTTTCGGCCGTTCTGAAGTCCGTTGACGGTCCTTTCCTAGAACCTCTGTATTCGTGGGGGTCACGAATTTAACCCCTCCCCCTGGAGACGTGGCACGCCGAGCAAGGCGCATCCATGCCTGCCATTCCCGGCTGATGATCGTGACGACGTTGGGCAGGTTCCTCCAGGCGGAGGATCGGCGCTCCGTGATGGTCACGAGGCCGAGATCTCGGGCCCGGCGCAGCGTCGCCTTCACGGTGGACTTGGACACGCCCGCGAGCGCCGCGATGTGCTCGTGCGTCAGCCGACAGTCGCCGCGCTTCACAGCCTCGACCGTGACCACGGCGAGCACGGCAGCTTCGGCGAGGGTGAACTGGCTGGCGATTTGCGGCGGGAGGCGCCCAGAGGCCGCCCAGCGGCGGCGGCGTTCCATTGAGGCGTCCGAGCGCGGGCGCGAGCCTAGGGGCTTCCTAGAGGCTCCCAGAGCCTTCCGAGGTGCCTTCCGGGCCTCGATCAGCGCAGACAGTTCCTCGGCCTCGGCCTCCCTCACGGCCCCGGCAGCAAATCCTTTCCATAGGACCGCCGACAATTCGGGCAGCTGGTCGCGCGGCGCAGCCTCAATGGCCTGCCGCAACTCGAATGCGAGCATGCGTCATCCTTCGGGTCGGTTGGACCCATCGCGGGGACGCGGACGCATGCGGGCAAAGCTCCGCCGTTGCTGAAATCGGTCGATTTCAGCTTGACGAGAGGCCGAGCTTTCGGGGAAGATCGCTTTGCAACAGACGACTTCCCGGTGCTTCGGCCCCGGCATGTGACCCGCCCTCGTGGCGGGTTTCGTGTTTCTAGGCTCCTGACTCGCCGCACGGTGCGGTGGATCTCATTGGTCTAGCTTCCGAGCCTCCCTGTCAATTTCCGACCGGTCGAACGCCGGTCATACGGGGGTCGTCCGCCCTACTCCGCAGAGCCGTCATAGGGCGGCCGCTGCGAACCTGTTTCGGGCCATACGAGGAACGTCCCCCGGACGGCCGGTCGAATTAGTCACTTCGCCTCCACGGCCGTCTCGCCCCTCAGAACATGCGGTCGCTGCTGCGCCTCAGCCGTTCGATCGAAGCCAAGCCGTCCTGTCTGGCCCGCTCCTCAGAGTCGTGCATTCGGTCGGAACGCTGAGCCATTTTTCCGTGCAGGCGGATCGACCATTGCCATTTGCCGGGCTTGCTGGGGACCGGCTGCACATCGAGGCTGTACGGGTGCAGGTCGCGATCGGCCTCACTCATCTGCGCGTCACCCTGCCCGTCGAAACGGCCACCATCCACGGCGCGCCTTCGCGTTCATGAGCTCGCTGATTTGCCGCTGATGCGCTTCCGCGATGCCGGCCCAACGGTCCCGGTCCTGGCGCAGCTCATCGGCGCGTTGCCGAGCATCTTCAGTCACATGCGCGACGTGCTTGCGTTCCACTTCGAGCAGGGCCTGAAGGACGTCGACTTGGGCCGCACGGATCCGCTCGATTTCCAAGGCCGCCCGCGCCTCATCCATGCCGTTTCGAGCCTTCTCCAGATCCTCCTCAAGGCGGGCGATCTGGCCGCGCAGCAGGGCGACGACTGTGAGAGCGTCCTCCTGATCGTCCTCCGGTTGTTCGGGGTCCGACCGGTCGTCCGTCCGGGGTTCGACCGGGGGACGCGGCGTCTCGAGGAATTCGATCGGCACGTACACCCGGGCCCGGCCGTCCTCATTCGAGATCGTCCGGCGCCAACGCCGACGCTTCGCAAATTGGCGAGCGGCCTCCTCTGACCGGCCGAGAAATTCGGCGAGTTCGGGGTATGTCATCAGGCGGTCGGACATCGTTCGGCCTCGACTCCCATCCGGGGAACGACCGGCGGTCGACCGACCGGGCAGACGGGGACATACGGTCGAACGCGGATGTTTAATGGCCGGTAAACAGAGTGCCCCGATGATCGAACCGACCGCCCGGCATTTCTCCGCATCTTGGACCGCCGTCGAGCCTCAGGAGGCGTTCCAGCGCCGGCCGCGCAGTGTAGGCGAGGCGTCAAGCGCCGCGGTACCCCTCTTTCCTCTCGCTAGGACGAGAGCGGTCGCGATCGACGTCATCGAAGGCGCTATGCCCTGGGTCGCCCTGGTCACCGGGTTCAGTAGCTCCGGGCGAGCTCGCACCTTCCCCTCGGCGGCTAGGCGGCTTTTCCGGGTACGCGCGCGCTCCAGCTGCAGGCTGCAGCGGGTCATCATCAAGCTTGGGGTCGGTAACGCGACTCAAGGCGGTCTCCTGATGGGATGAGCTTCCAGGAGAGAAGGATCCGCCGTTCAGACTGTTCCTCAGCTGCCGGCCGAACCGGCACGGCCTCGAGCGCCGCTAAGCGCATGCAGGCCCTCTAGTGACGGTCCGGCCGTGATCGACCGACGCCTCCTTGATGCGGATCTTCGGCGCCGGGCTGCCGGTGATCACGGTCGCCCTAGCGTTCATCGGAAGAGTGAAGCGGACCACCGTTCCATCGCTCGCCTCGACCTCGACCTCCGTCAAAGCGGCTCGGCCAAAGAGATCAATGATCTGATCGGGCCCTGACGCAAACTCGCTAGGGCTGAACGCTGCGGTTGCTTCTTCCTCTGCCATGCCCCCTCACTGCCGCGTACCTGCTGAGCGCTACGCCACCGTCGCGCCGGCCCGGTGAAGTCGCCTCTCCTTCCGGGGGGTGCGCAGCAGGAACGCTTTAGTAGGCCTGCCGTTAAGAAAAATATAAGCACCGGTTTTATCTAGGGCGCGAACAACAAACCCAGGATAATCGATGAAGCGTGTCTTGCCCGTCTTGGCAGTTTTAGCCTCGCTCAGCTGTACCGTTGCTGCCCAGCCAGCCGCGACGACGACCGGAAGCCTCGGCGACGCCGTGGAAATTACCCCGCAGCAGCGGAGCGTCCTCAAGAGGTACACCGTCGCGCGGCACGCGACACCCGTGAGGCTCAGGGACCGGATCGTGGCTGGCGCGACGGTTCCGGACTTCGTGGCGTTCGAGCCGCTGCCAACCGCCATCATCAGCGAGAACCTGCGCCTGAAGGGCTACAGCTACTTCTACGCGGACACGGGCACCTACATCGTCGATCCCGCCTCGCGTCTGGTGATCACGTCGATCGACTGACGGGTTCGGTCGGAGCGTCCTCCGTCGGCGAGGCCCTGATCTCCTCGACCTCAGGCCCGATCTCCGCGTCTTCGCCCTCGATCTCCTCATCCTCATAGGGCTGGGTCGCAAGGTAGGCGGCCGCGGCCAGGGCAAACACACTGCCGCCCAGAGGCGCGCACAGGAGTGCGATCCAATCGCCCAAAGGCCAGAGCAGCAGGACAGTTGCTCCGCCGCCCAGGATGGCGGCGAGCATCAGCAGGATCATGGCCGCGGCTCAGACGGGTCTTTCAGCAATGAGCGACAGGTTGGCATGGAGTACGACCGCGCCGCGGCCGTCTCGCACTGCCACGCCCAGGTTCAGCCGGTCTCGGTTACCCAGCGCATCGGGCGTAATCTCGCAGAGGATGCCCATCGCCTCATCTCGGACGGCGTCGAGACCGAGAAGCTCCTGCCCGTCCGCGTCGAAGAGCTGCCGCTCACCGGCATTGATGATCGTATCGAAGTAGTACCGCACAGGTCGCCCCCCATTGCCAGCCGCATCAGCCTAATTCTGAGATGGGCTAAAGACTCTGTTAGGCATAGCCCGGCAGGGCTCGAATGTTTCCGCATGCCTAATAGCGGCAATTTGATGCAAATTGCTCGCACTGCGCGGTGAAAGCGTTAGGTGTTCTGACGGCAAGTAGCAACATCACAGAAACGTGAGGGGCAGCCGCTTCGTTGCTCTTCCGATGCAGCAAGAGGTGCTGCCATGAGCATGCATTCGAGTGGGCCGGATCGCTTGGAGACCCTGCTGGCCGGTCTTGCCCGCGAGACCTATGCCAGCGCCGCCCTCAAGCTCGCAGAGCAGTTCGAGGGTGGACTGAGCGAGACCGAAGCTCGGGTCTACGACGAGGCGCTGCTGCGGCTTGCGCGGGCCGAGAGGACCAAGGTGCGTGTCCACCTCTCCCAGCGCTTGGCTCCGGTCGAAGCCGGCCCGGTGCGCACTGTCACCGACCTCGCCTACGATCTCGATCCAGACATCGCCGCGCCCGTGCTGCGCCGGTCCGTGCTTCTGGAGGATGCGGATCTCGTCAGAATTGCGCAGACCCGCGGCCAGCGGCATCTCGGAGCCCTTGCGGAACGGCAGGCGGTCAGCGCGCCAGTGACGGACGTCGTGGTCGCTCGCGGCTCCTGGCCGGTCCTGCGCCAGCTCGCGGCCAATAGGACGGCAGAGCTGTCAGGGACCGGCTTGTCTCGCCTTGTGGCTCTCTCCCGGAGCGACGGTCACATTACGGTGGCGCTGACCAAGCGCAGTGACGTGCCCGCGGCAGCCAAGCGCGAGCTGCAGGCCCAGTTCAGGGACATGGCGACAGCCCAGCGCGCCTCGTTGCGCGGCGAGCACTCTGACATACGGCTCGACCGCGAAGTCCCGCATGCGGTGAGTGCCTCGCCAACATCGGCTCCCGTGAGGCAAGCGAGCACGGACCCCCTCTCGGCCGAGAGGCTGCGCTCGGCTGCCGTGCGGGTCGGCGTCTTGGCCCAATCGCGATCGCTCACCCGTGCTGAGGTGTCCGACGCTCTCGCGCGCGGGCGCTTGGCCGAGGCGGTCGTCATCATTGCGCGCCTCGCGGATGAGGAGCCGGAGACCTTCGTTCAGGCACTCAGAGGCTTGAGCCCGGTCAAGAACCTTGCCCTGCTGGTGATGCGCAGCGCCGACCTGAACTGGACCACGGTCGAGCGGCTATTGCGCGAGGTTGGGAGCGTAGCGGATCGCGAGGGCAAACTGCCGGCCCTGAACGTAGCAGGCCAGAGAGAGGCGTATGTCGGCCTATCGAGCCAAGCGGCGCAGCGCGCTCTGCAGGCCGTCCGGCTGCGCGCGGGCCTGACCGTGATCGCCGGCGGGCGATCTGCGGCGGATTGAGAGGTTGGAGTGGCGAGACCCTGCCAACACAGGTCACCGATCACAGGGTCTCGCCCAAGCAGCGGATGTCATTCGAGGCCGCTCCAAGGGCATCATCGCCGCGCCATGCTTAACCATTCGCAAACGAGGTCGGCTTGGCTGGGCGCTCACGACCTGTGGCGCTGTCTAAGTCGCGAGATGACGAGCCAGCCCGCCCTCAGGGCGAAGCGAGGCTCGACTGCACCAGCTCCACAGCACTCAATCGGCGCATCCGGCGCTTGACGCTTTCGCACCCGATCTGAGCCCGGGTGAGCGAAACGTATCTGGGTCGGGAGGACCAGGGGGCGATGTCGACAGCGGACTGGGAGGCGAGGCTGCGCGAGGTGAAGGACCGGATCGGCAAGGTCGAGTGGTCCGTGAAAGCGGAGACGACCGCCCTCCTGGCCCTGATGACGGCCGGGGCCGACACCACCGAGGCCAAGCAGCGGCTATGTCGCGCCCAGGGCGTTTTGGCGGACCTGCGCCGCCAGCAACGGACGCTCGAAACGATGAAGCAAGCCAAACCATGAGCTGGCCGCCCGCTACCGAACACGCGCTCACGGCACGCGCCGCTGGGCTGGGCCCTCGTTCCAATAGGGGTTGCTCCATCGGAACTGAGCCGAGCATTCCCGTCTCTGAAGCGGCTCGCTGTCTGGACTTTACGGAACCGGGCAGCCCACAGCGTGGCCACCTAATCGAGCTACGTAGCCGATCAAAATGATTGTCCCGGCGCGAGCGGCTACCCATCTCGGCGCCCATCATGACCGCTGACGAGTATCGCTCTGCCCTCAAGCAGTTGGACCTCACGCAGG
>NZ_JBAWTG010000093.1:0-17801 GCF_037106235.1 Methylobacterium nigriterrae
GCCGTCTCCGCAAGCCAGGTCCCCAGGAACGGCCCCAAGCCCCCCTGGATGTCACCAATGAAGACGTTGATCAGGCCAAGATGCGTGGTCGCGAGCATGGAACGGGCGGGTGCGGGCTGCCGATATCGGCCGTCGGGCGGGTGGGCCCGATGTCCGGCGGCGGACCTGGGACGGGCTTCATAATCGTCCGAGCGGCGGAAACGGTTCCGCTCGATCCCGGCGCCAGGCCGATGCCGCGGTGGTGGCGAAGTGAAAATCCTGTAATCGCGAGGAAAGTGCGGAACCGTCGCGCGGCCTAAGTCGTATCTGCCCCACCCCGACAGCACATCATTCATTGGAGGAAGCATTGATGTTCCGCAGACCAACCTTGATCCTGTTCTCGACGCTGGCGCTGGCCGGTGGCGCCCTCGGCACGTCGACGGCTGCCATGGCCGACCCGCCCTGGGCGCGCGGCGAGCGCGGCTTCCACCATGGCGGCCCCCCGGCCTGGGCCCCGGCGCACGGGTGGCGCCGCCATCACGAGTTCGGCGGCTACGACCGCGCCTACCGCGGCACGCGCTTCGACGAGGGCCGTCGCTTCGGCCGTTACCGCGGCTACGGCTACTGAGCCTTGCGAGCGGCGGGCCCGTCGGACCCGCCGCTGACATGCCGAGACCCGGCCTGCGCTCGAGCAGGCCGGCCCCCGCCTACTGGAGCACCGCCTTGAACCCCATCCTTCGCTCGGTCCTCCTGGCCGCGACGCTCGTCCTGGCACAGGGCGCGATGGCGCAGACGGTCGAGGAGGCACCCGTCGCCGAGGACGCCGAGGCGGTCCGGCCCGGGCCTCCACCGCCCCTTTCCGACCTGTCGGATCCCAATTCGCGAAGCGGGGAGGCCCTGACCGAGCCCGACGGCCGCTCAGGCATTCCCAAGGCCCTGCGGGGCTCCGCCGCGAAGGCCGGCGGTCCGGCCAACGACCTGAACCCGAGCGGCCGACCGCAGGAGGCCCCGCTGCCGCAGAGCAACCTGGCGAACGTCATCGCCGGCAAGGAATTGTTCCACGGCAATTACTGCGGCGCCGGGCAGCGCGGCGAGGGATTGCCGCCGACCGACGCGCTCGATGCGGCCTGCATGCACCACGACGCCTGCTACGACACGGCGGGCTACCGTTCCTGCGCCTGCGATGCCACGCTCAAGCGGGAAGCGGCCGCCGTCTCGGACAGGCCGAGCGTGTCCGTGCAGGTGCGGCAGAGAGCCTTGAGCGTTGCCGAGGCCGCCGAGGCGCTGGGCTGCCAGGCCCCCTGAGGGCGCAGCCCGGCCACCGCGTTCCGCGGCCGACCCGCGTTGGCGGTGCGGCTCGCGCGCCTCGAACGGCATCGGCCATTGAAGGTACGGCTCCGTACTATCGGCGCTTTTCCGCCATTTTGAGCCGATGCCATGTCCAAACTCTAAGACAAATCGTTAACCGGCGCATCAACGCCGCGTATTCGAATCTAAGAATTCGATGGAACCCTATCGGCGAGACTTCGTTCTTGCTGTGATTTCTCATCGAGGAGTACGACACATGCGCAATCTACTGATCGTCGGCGCTGCCTTTGCAGCCCTGGCCGGGGTTTCGACGGCCGCAACCGCCGAGGATACCACCGTCATTCGGCGCGACAGCGCCCCGAGCGTCTCCGTCGAGCGACGCGAGGGCGTGGTCGAGCATCGCGGCGTCACCACCGGCAGCGTCGATTGCGGCTCCAAGACCGTCCACAAGGAGGACGGCGCGGGCAATTCGAAGACCGTCCACAAGGAAGGCTGCAACTGAGGCGTGGCCAAACCTTTCCTGACATCGGAGACACGATCATGACGAACAAGCTTCTGCTCGCCGCAACCACCGCCGCTCTTCTCGCGCTGCCCATGGCCGCCCAGGCGCAGGGCACCGTGCGCGGGGCCCAGCGCGGTGCCGAGGAGGGCGCCGCGGCGGCTGGCCCGGTCGGTGGCATCGTCGGCGGCGCGGTCGGCGCGGCCACGGGCACGGTCGGCGGCATCCTCGGCGTCGATGACCGGCCGCGCTTCCGCAGCTACGTGACCGGCCGCCACGTGAAGTCCTACGATTACGACGGCCGGGTGGCGGTGGGCAGCACGCTGCCGGCATCGGGCGTCACCTACTACGACGTTCCGGACGAGTACCACGTGAAGCCCGGCTACCGGTACACGGTGGTCAACAAGCAGCCGGTGCTCGTGGACGGCAGCCACCGCATCGTCGAGGTCATCGAGTGACCATCTGAGCCCAGGTCTGAGTCCAAGCCTGAGCCCAAGTCTGAGCCCAATTCGGGCACAGTGCGAGCCCGCCCCGGCACCCGCCGGGGCGGGCTTTCCCGCGTCTGCTCGAGGCGCGTCGCGCCGGAACCGCGACCGATCCCGTCGATGACAGGCAATGGCTCGCCGATCCCCGACCGGGCCGGGGCATGGTGCGGCCTGGGCCGGAGCCGCGACCGCCGTCGGAGAGGCACGCGACAGATCACGCGACGGATATCGATGGTCCGGGCCCTGAATTGCTCCCCGCCGGCACCGTCCCCGGACCGATGCCGGCCGGCTTCGCCTCGGGCCTTCACATTCAAAAGTTGCATCCCGGATTTGATCTGGCCTCAGGCCCGCTGTACGACCAGCGGTACGATACGGAACGCTGCTCTGGGGTTTGAGGCGACGGGGCATCGCGGATCATTCGACGGAGTTCGCATTCCGGGTCGCGGCCAGGACCTGGCATCGATCGGGACCTGGCATCGATCGGGACCTGGCATCGATGCAGCGAGGAGACGCGGCCTGGTGAACGAGACGGCGCACGCGCTGCCCTCCGCCGATCTGACGGCCTGTGACCGGGAGCCGATCCATCTCCTCGGCAGCCTTCAGCCGCACGGCTTCCTGCTCGCCTTGGAGGGGCCGGACCTTCGGATCGTGCAGGCGAGCGCGAACGTTCCCGACATGCCGGGACGGGCCGCCGGCCGCCTGCGTGGCGCGCCATTGGCGGAGGCCTTTCCGGAACTCCTCGCCGCCGTCTCGGCCGGCCTTTCAGCACAACCCGACCGGGCGGGCGCCAGCTACCTGCAGACGCTGACCCTCGACACGGTCCACGGCCCCAGATCCTACGACCTGGCCGCGCACCGCTCCGGCGACCTGACGCTCGTGGAACTGGAGGAGGTCACGAGCGAATCCGCATCGGTCCACAGCCTCGACGCGCTCTATCCGCGCCTGAACGCCTTCGTCGAGGGCCTGCACGCCGCGAGCACGGTGGAGGACATCTGCGCGCTGCTGGCGGCGGACGTCCGCCACATCACCGGCTTCGACCGCACCCTCGTCTACCGCTTCGACCGGGACTGGCACGGCACCGTCGTGGCCGAGGACGGCAACGGCGTGCTGCCCTCCTACCTCGACCTGCGCTTCCCCGCCTCCGACATCCCCGCCCAGGCGCGCGAGCTCTACCGCCGCAACCGCCTGCGGATCATCCCGGATGCCGGCTACGAGCCCGTGCCCATCGTGCCGAGGCTGACGCAGTCCACGGGCGCCCCCCTCGATCTCAGCCAGTCGGTCCTGCGCAGCATCTCGCCGGTTCACGTCGAGTACATGCGCAACATGGGCACGATGGCCTCGATGTCCGTCTCGATCCTCGTCGACGGCGCGCTCTGGGGCCTGATCTCCTGCCACAACGAGGCGCCCCACAGGGTTCCGCTCCAGGCCCGCAACGCCTGCGACTTCCTGACCCGGATCTTCGCCCTGCAACTCGCCGCGAAGGAGCGCGCGGCGCTCGCCGAGCAGCGGCTGCGCCTCGGCGCGATCCAGGCGCGTCTGCTCGGCTTCATGGCCGAGGAGGAGCATTTCCTCGACGGCCTCCTGAACCATCCCGACGACGTGCTGGCTCTTGCCGATGCGGGCGGGGCGGCCATCGTGACGAGCGAGCATTGCCGGTGCCTCGGCGTGACGCCCTCGAGCCGCGAGGTGCGGGGCATCTATGACTGGTTGTCGGCGCATCACGGCCGGGAAGCCGTCTTCGCCACCGACACGCTGGGCTCGGTCTACGGCGCGGCCCGGCGCTTTGCCGAACGCGCGAGCGGCCTGCTGGCGATCTCGATCTCGCAGAAATACGCGAGCTACGTCCTCTGGTTCAGGCCGGAGGTCGTGCAGACCGTGAAGTGGGGCGGCAACCCGACGAAGCCCGCGGTCCAAGATCCCGACGGCGGCCCCGCGCGGCTGCATCCGCGCAAGTCCTTCGAGACGTGGAAGGAGACCGTGCAGGGGCGCTCGCGGCCCTGGTCCGTCCCGGAAGTCGACGCGGCCAAGGACCTACGCTCGGCCGTGCTCGGCATCGTGCTGCGCCGGGCCGAGGAGCTCGCGGCGCTCAGCGAGGAGCTCCAGCGCTCGAACAAGGAACTCGAAGCCTTCTCGTATTCGGTCAGCCACGACCTGCGCGCCCCGTTCCGCCATATCGTCGGCTACTCCGAACTCCTGCGCGCGCGCGAGGGCGACCGGCTCTCCGAGAAGGGGCGGTACTACGTCAACACCATCGTCGAGGCCGCCTTCTCGGCGGGCACGCTCGTCGACAACCTACTCAGCTTCTCCCAGATGGGCCGGAACGCGCTCAATTGCGTCTCGGGCGACATGAACACCCTCGTCGAGGAGGTCCGCCGCAAGGTCCTGCGGGACGTGCCGGCGGAGCGCAGCGTCCGCTGGGAGGTCGGCGCGCTCGGGCGGGTCCACGCCGACCCGGTCATGCTGCGGCTCGTGGTCGAGAACCTCCTGTCCAACGCGGTCAAGTACACGCGCGGCAAGGCCGAGGCCGTGATCGAGATCGGCCGCGAGCCTGACCAGGACGGCGAGGCGGTGTTCTTCGTGCGCGACAACGGTGTCGGATTCGACATGGCCTATGTCGGCAAGCTGTTCGGGGTCTTCCAGCGCCTGCACCGGGTCGAGGAATTCGAGGGGACCGGAATCGGCCTCGCCAACGTGCGCCGCATCGTCGAGCGTCACGGCGGCCGAACCTGGGCCGAGGGCGCCCTCGATCGAGGCGCCACCTTCCACTTCACGTTACCGCTGCCCGGGGGGGCGCACTGACATGGCGGACCTGAAGCCGATCCTCCTCGTGGAGGACAACCCGAACGATGTCGAGCTGACGCTCGCCGCCCTGGAGAAGAGCCAGCTCGCGAACGAGATCGTCATCTGCCGCGACGGCGCCGAGGCCCTCGACTATCTCTACCGGCGCGGTCCCCACGAGAGCCGCGACGCACGTGATCCCGCCGTGGTACTGCTCGACCTGAAGCTGCCGAAGATCGACGGGCTCGAGGTGCTGGCCGCCGTCAAGGGCGATCCGCGGACGCGCGCCATCCCCATCGTCATGCTGACCTCCTCGCGCGAGGAATCGGACCTCGTGCGCTCCTACGAACTCGGCGTGAACGCCTTCGTGGTGAAGCCGGTCGGCTTCACGGAGTTCTTCGAGGCGATACAGGACCTCGGCGTGTTCTGGGCCGTGCTGAACGAGCCGCCGCCGCACAGGGGAGGCTGGCCATCGAACGTCTGACGAACGGCTCGCCCGAAGGCGCCCCGGCGCCGCTGCGCATCCTGCTGCTCGAAGACAGCGACCTCGACGCCGAGCTTCTCGAGGCCGTCCTCGACGGCGCGGGCACGCCCTACACGCTCACCCGGGTCATGACCCGCGAGGCATTCGCCGCGGCGGCCGCCGGGCAATGTCATGACCTCATCCTGGCCGATTACGTCCTGCCGACCTTCGACGGCCTGAGCGCGCTGGCGCTCGCCCGCGAACATTGCCCGCACATCCCGTTCGTCTTCGTCTCGGGCACCCTCGGCGAGGAGGTCGCGGTCGAGGCCCTGAAGAACGGCGCCACGGACTACGTCACCAAGCAGCGCCTCGACCGCCTTCCTCGCGCGGTGGTCCGAGCGCTCGCGGAGGCCCGGGCCCATGCCGAGCGGCGGGCGGCCGAGCAGGCCCTGCGCGAGCTGAACGAGACTCTCGAGGCACGGGTCGCGCAGCGCACCCGCGAACTCGCCGAGGCCAACGCGTCGCTGCAGCATCAGATCGTCGAGCGCGAGCGCATCGAGGAGGCCCTGCGCCAGGCCCAGCGCCTGGAGGCGGTGGGCCAGCTCACGAGCGGCGTCGCGCACGACTTCAACAACCTGCTGACGGTCATCGCGGGCAATATCGAGTTCCTCGAGAAGGCGACGACCGACGAGCGCTCGAAGCGGCGCCTCGACATGATGCGCGGCGCCGCCGAGCGTGGCGCCCGTCTGACGGCACAATTGCTGGCCTTCTCGCGGCGGCAGCGGCTGGAACCCGTCCCCGTCCAGCTGAACCGGACGGTCGCCTCGATGCGCGACCTGCTGCAGAGCTCCATCGGCGGCGCCGTGCGGATCGAGATGACGCTGCAGCCCGACCTCTGGCCGGCGCTCGTCGACGCGACGCAGATCGAGCTCATCATCCTCAACCTCGCCATCAACGCCCGCGACGCCATGGTGGTGGGCGGCTGCCTCACCATCGAGACCGCCAACGTGCGGCTGACGGACGGGCCGAGGCGGCCGGAGGAGCCGCCGCCGGGCGACTACGCCATGGTCGCGGTGAGCGACACCGGGACGGGCATTCCGCCGGAGGTCCTGAAGCGCGTGTTCGAGCCGTTCTTCACCACGAAGGAGGTCGGCAAGGGCTCGGGCCTCGGCCTCGCCCAGGTCTACGGCTTCGCCAAGCAATCGGGCGGCGGGGTTCGCATCGATACCATGCCGGGCGATGGCACCACGGTGCGGGTCTACCTGCCGCGCGTGGATGCACGTGCCCTCGCGCCCGACGCAGGTCCCGTCGAGGTCGATTGCGCGACCGCGCGCCGGCCCGGGGACAAGCCGGTGCTGCTCATCGTCGACGACGACAGCGCGGTTCGGGAGATCACCGCCACCAAGCTGGCCGAGGCCGGTTACGAGATCCGGGAAGCCGGCTCCGGCCTCGCGGCCATCCAGGCCCTCGAACACGATCCGTGCTTCGACCTGGTCGTCCTCGATTTCGCGATGCCCGGCATGAACGGCGCCCAGGTGGCCGGCGCGATCCGGCGCCGCTGGCCGGCGATACCGGTCGTGTTCGTCACCGGCTTCGCCGACAAGGAGGCGTTGACGGCGGAGGAAGCGGTCGGAGAGGATCGGATCGTGCAGAAGCCGTTCCAGGACGGGGAACTCGAACGCAAGATCGCCGCGGCTCTCGACGCCCGCCCCGCGCCCGGCCTGAGGCTCGTGTCGAGTCGCTAGGGGGCGCCCGCGGCCCCGCCGACCGCGTCGCCCGGGGCTCTCACCGCAGCCGGCCGAGCCGCGGCCCGCGGCAGCTCGGAACGGCGCGATGGCAGCCGGACCTCCAGGTCGCCATGCACGTCCCCGGCGGGCCCATCGCCCCGCCCTGGAATCGTGTGAGCCGAGCCTCTTGAGCCTCGACAGGCGAACCGGCGCCCGGCCCGCCGACCTTCCTCGCCCTGGATCCCGCCGCGCAGGGATCCGGCTCAGTAGAGCATCGTGACCCCGAGGGAGGCGTTCAGGGCGCCGGGGCTCTTCCTGGCGATGGTCGGGTTGTCCGTGTAGGTCAGTCCGGCGGTGACATAGAGGCCGCCCTGAATGCGGTAGGTGTAGGATCCGGTGACCGAAACGATGTCGGCGGCCGGCTTTTGAGCCCGAACTGCCGCAGGGATTGCTTCAGGCCGCTGCCGACGAAGCTCTTGCTGAAGCCGATCGCGGCGACATCGAAGGGCCGGCTCGCGAAGGTGCCGATCTGGTAGAGCGTGACGCTGTAGTCGCTGCCGAACGGGTTCCGGTCGCTGCGGGCCTTGTCGTATTTCGCGCCCACGTACAAACCCTGGAACGGCAGGGCTTTGTTCGGCTGGGTGAGCTGGAAATCGGCGAAGGCATAGTAGCCGAAGTTGTCGCCGGTCTGCCCGGGGCGATTGAAGATCGGGAAGTCCGACTGGTTGTAGATCGCGCCCGCACGCACCCAGATCTTCTTCCTGTCCGGCGCGGATTCGACCTTGTACCCGGTCTCGTTGATGAAGAGCGGTCCCGCGCCCGGGACGCCGAAGCGCAGGCCGGTCGAGTTGAGGCGACTATCTTCGAACAGGCCGAGGGGGCTGACGCTGCGGGCGATGCCGAAATGCGTGTAGAAATCCTTGTCGGGCGCGTAGATGCGGATGTCGGCATTCGGCGTCGGGCGGAAGGGCGACAGCCCCAACCCGTAGGGGATGCTGCTGATCGGACCGAGAGCGCTGGAGCCGAGGGTCGTGCCGGCGATGGCGAAGGCGAACTTCGTCGCCATCCGCGCATAGCCGACCTGCACCTCGACGTGATCGTCGAGGAAGGGTCGGTAGAACGACAATTGTACGAGGTACGCGCCACGATCGCCGGCCAACTTATACGAGGTCGACACATACGTGGGGATCACGGCAAGCTGCGAGCCCTTGCCCAGTCCAAGACGCTCCGTGTCGTAGGTGAAGATGGCGAGGTTGCTCGTCGTGAAGGTCGGAATCTGGCCGACATAGGTCTGCTTGCGCGCATCATGCCCGAGGACATCGTAAGTCAGTTGCGGCGTGAACAGCCCGAAAAAGCCGATTCCGTGCTCGGCGAGGGCGCTTCTGATGCCGCCAAGTTCGGGCACGATGGTCTCGCAGACCGATCCGAGGGGCGTGTCCACACCGCGCAGCATCAGCGCGTCGTAGCGCAGGCAGGGCGGCGGCGCGGCCGGAGCCGTCTGTGCCATGGCGGCCGTGCCGGCCAGGAACGTCGTGCACAACGCCGCCGTCAGGCGGGCGGCACGGCGACCATGACCGGCACCGCGCCACCCGGCGGGATGCTCGGGACTCGTCCTCGGACCAGGAGGTCTGGTCGTCGCGCGCTCGATCATGTCTTGCCCCCCAAGGTTTTATTCTCGAACGAGGTCCCGCGTTCGGCTCGCCCGGACCCCGTGTTGCCGTACGGGGCGAGGGCATCGTCCGCGCCCTCCGCCCTCGTTCTCGAGACCCACGCCTTCGGCCGAGCTGTCCCGCGTGGGCGGGGAGCCGGACTAAAGGTTTGATGTTGTTCTTATTCCGCTTGTCGCGCTGAAAACTGCCAGTGCGAAGACTGTGCAGAGCATTCACGAATTTTCTTCTAGAAACGATTTTGACCGTCGACAATCTTCAAGAATGAAGAGCCGGCCTTCAAAAATGCATATGGGCATCTCTGGCGACCAGGAATGGGTCGTGTGCTGACGTCCTGCAGCCGCATCGCCCGATCTTCTGACCAGACGCGGATCCGAATCTTGGCGCGTCGTGCCGACCGTCCGGGCCTCGCCGTGACGAAGCGATTCTTACGGTCACGGCCGCAGGGCCGACCGCGCTACGATTCGAGAAGCCGCCGCGCCTGCTTGAGGTGCGGCGCATCGATCATCCGGCCGCCGAGCTGCAGGACGCCGGCATCGGGGGCGGCCTCGAACGCGGCGACGATCGCGCGGGCACGCTCGAGATCCGCCTCGCTCGGCGTGAAGGCGGCGTTGATGATGCCGACCTGGGTGGGATGCAGCGCCATCATCCCCGAGAAGCCGTCGCGGCGGGCGCGCGCCGCGTAGGCCGACAAACCGTCGAGGTTGCGAAGGTCGGGGAAGACCGTCTCGATCGCCGGGACGCCGGCGGCGTGCGCGGCAAACAGCGTCAGCGCGCGCGCCATCTCGTAGGGCGCGGTGTAGCGCCCGTCCGGCTCGCGGCTCGCGGACGCCCCGATCGCGGCGGGCAGGTCCTCGGCGCCCCAGGTCAGGCCGGCGAGGCGGGCGCCGATGCGGCGGTAGGTGCCGAGCCCGAAGATCGCGGCAGGCGTCTCCGTGGCGATCGGCAGGATCGGCAGCGTCGTTCCCGCCCGCGCGATCAGCCGCGCGACGCTGTGCGCGCCCTCGGACTTCGGAAGGACGAGGCCGTCCGGCGGGCTTCCGAGCACGGCTTCGAGATCGGCCGCCAGCAGGCCGCTCTCCAGAGGATTGATGCGGACGAACAGCGCCGGCCTGTCCCGCGCAGGGCCGATCCGGCGCAGGAAGGCGGCCGTCGCAGCCCGCGCCGCATCCTTGGCGGAGAGCGCGACGGCATCCTCGAGATCGAGGATCAGCGCGTCGGCGCCGAGGCCGAGCGCCTTCTCCATGCGCTCGGGCCGGTCGCCGGGCACGAAGAGCAGGCAGCGCAGCCTCATGCGGGCGTCCGTTCCACGAGCGCCATGCGCAGGCATCGGCAGACGACCTCCCCGCGCTGGTTCAGGAGCTCGTGCCGGAAGGTCACGATGCCGGCCTCCGGCCGCGAGCGGCTGTCCTTCAGCGCGACGACCTCGCTCTCGGCCCGCAGCGTGTCGCCGATGAAGACGGGCTTGGGCATGACGAGCTTGTCGTAGCCGAGATTGGCGATGAGCGTGCCGAGCGTGGTCTCGCCGACCGAGAGCCCGACCATCAGCGCGAACGTGAAGGTGCCGTTGACGAGGATCTGGCCGAACTCGCTCGCCCGCGCCGCCTCGGCGTCGATGTGCAGCGGCTGCGGGTTGTGCGTCATCGTCGAGAACAGGAGGTTGTCCGTCTCGGTGACCGTGCGGCGGATCTCGTGGGCGAGGCGGTCGCCGACCCGCCAGGCATCGTAGAATCGTCCGGCCATGTCAGGCGCTCGCCTCGACACGGGCGAGAAGCGCACTCTCGCTCACCTGATCGCCCTCCGTGACCTTCAGCGCGACGACGGTGCCGTCGAAGGGCGCCACGAGCGCCTGCTCCATCTTCATCGCCTCGATCACGACGAGGCGCTGACCCTTCGTGACCCGGCCACCCTCCTCGACCGCCACCGCGATCACGCGGCCCGGCATCGGCGCGAGAATCGCCCCGTCACCGGCCTGTCCCGAACCGGAGACGCGGTCCGCGCGCGGCGGCCCGAAGTCCCAGGCCACGCCGTCGAGGAAGAGGACGCGGCCGCCGTCGGCGAGCCCGCGGACCCGGGCAGCGGAGGGCTGGGGCGGGTGCGGAACCTCCACGACATGGAGCGTGCCGGCGATCTCCACCGCGACCTCAACGCGAGGATCGGCATTCGCCCGGAAGCCCGCGAGCGCGGTCCAGGGATCGTCCGGCCCGGCGGGCAGGAGCGCGGCGGCGGCCGCCTGCAGCACCGCCTCGGAGGGCTCGGCGCCCGGCACCAGGGCGGCGGCACGGCGCTCGATGAAGCCGGTATCGACGCGTCCGGCGACGAAGTCGGGATCGGCCGCGGCGCGGGCCAGGAAGCCCGCATTGGTGCGCACCGGCCAGACCTCGACCGCGCGCGCAGCCGCCGCCAGCCGGGCCGCCGCCTCGCCGCGGCCCGATGCGTGGACGACGAGCTTGGCGATCATCGGGTCGTAGAAGGGCGTCACCGCATCGCCCTGCTCGACACCGCTGTCGACGCGGATGCCGGCGGGCAGGCGCAGGTGATCGAGCGGTCCGGTCGAGGGCAGGAAGCCGGTCGCCGGGTTCTCCGCGTAGAGCCGGGCCTCCATTGCCCAGCCGTCGATCGCGAGCTCGTCCTGCCGCAGGGGCAGCGGTTCGCCGCTCGCCACACGCAGCTGCCACTCGACGAGGTCCTGCCCGGTGATCGCCTCGGTCACCGGATGCTCGACCTGGAGCCGCGTGTTCATCTCCATGAACCAGATCCGGTCGGCGCGCAGGCCCTCCGAGGCGTCGGCGATGAACTCGATCGTACCGGCACCGACATAGCCGACGGCTTGGGCCGCCCGCACGGCGGCCTCGCAGACAGCCGCGCGCGTCTGCGCATCAATGCCGGGCGCGGGCGCCTCCTCGATCACCTTCTGGTGGCGGCGCTGCAGCGAGCAGTCGCGCTCGAACAGGTGCACGACGTTCCCATGCCTATCGCCGAAGACCTGAACCTCGACGTGGCGCGGCGACAGGATGTACTTCTCGATCAGCACGCGCTCGTCGCCGAACGCGGCCGCCGCCTCGCGCCGGCAGCTCGCGAGCGCCTCGTCGAACGCGTCCTCGACGTCGACGCGCCGCATGCCTTTGCCGCCGCCGCCCGCGACCGCCTTGATGAGCACGGGGTAGCCCGTCGCGCCCGCCTCGCGCCGGAGACGGTCGGGCGACTGGTCCTCGCCCATGTAGCCGGGCGTGACCGGCACGCCCGCCGCCAGCATGCGCGCCTTGGCGGCGTCCTTGAGGCCCATCGCCCGGATCGCGGCCGGCGGCGCGCCGACCCAGACCAGCCTCGCCGCCGCGACGGCCTCGGCGAAATCCGCATTCTCGGAGAGGAAGCCGTAGCCGGGATGGATCGCCTCCGCGCCCGCCTCCCGCGCCGCCGCGAGGATCCGGTCCTGGCGCAGGTAGCTGTCCCGCGCGGCGGCCGAGCCGATGCAGATCGCGGCATCCGCCTCCGTGACGAAGGGCAGTCCCGCATCGACGTCGGAATGCACGGCGACGGTGCGCACGCCGAGGCGCCGCGCCGTGCGGATGATCCGCCGCGCGATCTCGCCGCGGTTGGCGATGAGCAGGGAGCGGATCACGGCGCGGCCTCCATGTGCCGGGACAGGATGGGACGCTCCATCGTCACATCCGGAAGAGGCCGAACCGCGCCCGCTCGGGGATCGGCGCGTTCAGCGTGGCGGAGAGGGCGAGGCCGAGGACGTCGCGGGTCTGCGCGGGGTCGATCACGCCGTCGTCCCAGAGCCGGGCGGTGGCGTAGTAGGGGTTGCCCTCGTCCTCGTAGGTGCGGCGGATCGGGTTCTTGAAGGCCTCGGCTTCCTCCGAGCTCCAGCGTTCCGCGTCGCGATGGACGGTGGCGAGCACGGAGGCCGCCTGCTCGCCGCCCATCACCGAGATGCGCGCGTTCGGCCAGGTGAAGAGGAAGCGCGGCCCGTAGGCGCGTCCGCACATCCCGTAATTGCCCGCCCCGAACGAGCCGCCGATCAGCACCGTCAGCTTCGGCACCGAGGCGGTCGCCACCGCGGTGACGAGCTTGGCCCCGTTCTTGGCGATGCCCTCGGCCTCGTAGCGGCCGCCGACCATGAAGCCCGAGATGTTCTGCAGGAAGAGCAGCGGCACGCGGCGCTGGCAGGCGAGCTCGATGAAATGCGCGCCCTTGAGCGCGCTCTCCGAGAACAGCACGCCGTTATTGGCGAGGATGGCGACGGGCATGCCCCAGATGCGGGCGAAGCCGCAGACGAGCGTGGTGCCGTAGAGCGACTTGAAATCCTGCAGCTCCGATCCGTCGACGAGCCGGCCGATCACCTCGCGCACGTCGTAGGGCGCGCGGACGTCCTGCGGGATCAGGCCGTAGAGGTCCTCCGGGTCGAGCCGCGGCGGGCGCGGCGGGGCGATGTCGATGTCCACCGCCTTCGGGCGGTTGAGGGTCGCGACGATGCTGCGCAGGATGAGAAGCGCGTGCGCGTCGTTCTCGGCGACGTGGTCGACGACGCCGGAGCGGCGGCCGTGCACCTCGGCGCCGCCGAGATCCTCGGCCGAGATCACCTCGCCGGTCGCCGCCTTCACGAGCGGAGGCCCGGCCAGGAAGATCGTGCCCTGGCCGCGCACGATCACCGACTCGTCGGCCATGGCCGGCACGTAGGCGCCGCCCGCGGTGCAGCTTCCCATCACGCAGGCGATCTGCGGGATGCCCTCGGCGGACATCTGCGCCTGGTTGTAGAAGATGCGCCCGAAATGCTCGCGATCGGGAAAGACCTCGGCCTGATGCGGCAGGTTGGCGCCGCCGCTGTCGACAAGGTACAGGCAGGGCAGGCGGTTCTCGCGGGCGATCTCCTGGGCGCGCAGGTGCTTCTTCACCGTCATCGGGAAGTAGGCGCCGCCCTTCACGGTCGAGTCGTTGGCCGCCACCAGGCATTCGCGCCCGTGGACGCGGCCGATCCCGGCGATGATCCCGGCGCCCGGCGCCTCGTCCCGGTAAAGGCCCCCGGCCGCGAGCTGCCCGATCTCCAGGAAGGGCGAGCCCGGATCGAGCAGGCGGCTCACCCGCTCGCGCGGCAGCAGCTTGCCGCGCGCCACGTGGCGGGCGCGATGGGCCTCCGAGCCGCCGAGCGCCGCCAGGGCGACCTTCGCGCGCAGCGCCTCCGCCAGCGCGCGGTTGTGGGCGGCGTTGGCGACGAAGTCCGGCAGGGACCGGTCGACGTGGGTCGGGAGGACCGTCATGCCCCGGCTCCGACGAGTTCGCGGCCGATCAGCATGCGGCGGATCTCGTTGGTGCCGGCCCCGATGTCGAGGAGCTTGGCGTCGCGCCAGCAGCGCTCCACCGGCCAGTCCGTGGTGTAGCCCGCGCCCCCGAGCGCCTGGATCGCCTCGCCGGCGACGCGCACGGCGCTCTCGGAGGCGAGCAGGATCGCCCCCGCCGCGTCGAAGCGGGTCGTGCGGTCGGCATCGCAGGCCCGGGCGACCGCGTAGACGTAGGCGCGCGCCGAGCTCAGCGCGACGTACATGTCCGCCACCTTGGCCTGCATCAGCTGGAAATCGCCGATCGGCCGGCCGAACTGCCGCCGCGCGCGGATGTAGGGCAGCACCGTGTCGAGGCAGGCCTGCATCAGGCCGAGCTGGATGCCCGCCAGCACCACGCGCTCGTAGTCGAGGCCAGACATCAGCACGCCCACGCCGCCGCCGGCGGGTCCCATCACCTGCGCGTCGGGCACGAAGCAATCGTCGAAGACGAGCTCGGCGGTCGGCGAGCCGCGCATGCCGACCTTCTCGATCTTTCGGCCGACGGAGAAGCCCGCGAAGGTCTTCTCGATCAGGAAGGCGGTGATGCCGCGCGCGCCCGCACCCGGGTCCGTCTTGGCGTAGACGACCAGGGTGTCGGCCTCGGTCGCGTTGGTGATCCAGAACTTCGTGCCGTTCAGGCGATAGCCGCCCGCCACCCGGTCGGCGCGCAGCCGCATCGCGACGACGTCGGATCCCGCCTCCGCCTCCGACATGGCGAGGCTGCCGACATGCGCGCCCGAGATGAGGCCCGGCAGGTAGCGCGCCTTCTGCTCGGGCGAGCCCCAGCGGCGGATCTGGTTGATGCAGAGGTTGGAATGCGCGCCGTAGCTGAGGCCGACCGAGCCGGAGGCGCGGCTGACCTCCTCGCAGGCGACGACGTGTTCGAGGTAGCCGAGCCCGAGCCCGCCATCGGCCTCCTCCACGGTGATGCCGTGGAGGCCCAGCGCGCCCATCTCGGGCCAGAGCGCGCGCGGGAAGCTGTCCTCGCGGTCGATGCGGGCCGCGAGCGGGGCGATGCGGTCCCGGGCGAAGCGCCGGACCGTGTCGCGGATCGCGTCGGCGGTCTCGCCGAGCGCGAAATCGAGCGTCGTTGCGGTCACGGGCTCCTCCGGTCGGTATCTGCGCAGCGAGACGTAGCAGGCGGCGGTCGTTTCGAAAAATTGAAAGATCTTGGTATTGTGAATAGAAAAAAGCTATGATGGACCGCTACCTGCTGCGCTACTTCCTGGCCGTCGTCGATTGCGGCAGCTTCTCGCGCGCCGCCGCTCAGGAGAACGTCGCCCAGCCGACGCTCTCGGTCGGCATCGCGAAGCTCGAACGCCATCTGGGGGCGAAGCTCTTCAACCGGACGAGCCAGCGCGTGCAGCTGACGGAAGCCGGGGCCCGCCTGTCGAGCTTCGCCCGCCGGATCGAGAGCGAGTTCAACCGGGCCGAAGCCGCGGTGCTCGGCCTCGAACCCGTCCGGCTGTTCAGGCTCGGCGTCCTGACCACGATCCCGACGGCGCCGCTCGCGAGCTTCGTGGCGCAGGCGGCGGCGCACCGCCCGGGGATGCACGTGGAACTGGTCGAGGGGGCGGAGGGGGCCCTGCTGCAACGGCTGCGCCGCGGCCGGGTCGATGCGGCGCTCACGCTCCTGCGTCCCGACGAACCGCGTTTCGCGCAGGAGCAGTTCCTGACCGAGAGCTACGCGCTGGCGCTGCCGGCCTCCCATCGCCTCGCCGACCGCGCGAGCATCCCCGCCGACGAACTCGGCGACGAGGTCATGATCGTGCGCCGGCAGTGCGAGGTCCTGTCCGAGACGAGCCGGCACTTCGTCGAGCGCGGCGTTCGGCCGTTCTTCGCGCTCAAGACCACGAACGACGACCGCGCGCTGGCTCTCGTCCGGGCCGGGCTCGGCATCACGGTGATGCCGGAATCCTACGCGAGCGAGGGCATCCGCATGCCCGAGCTCGCGGGATTCCGGCCGGAGCGCCGGATCGGCCTCCTGTGGGCTGAGGAGAGCGAGGGCATCGCCTCGGCCGCCAAGCCGCTCGTTGATCTCCTCAGGGCCGCATTCGATCGCGCAGCGCCACGGCGGCGACCGGCGCGCCTGCGAGCCGACGGAGCCCTCCCATAATCGGACGGCGCCGCGGCCTCCTCCAGGACGGCCTTCCGCGGACAGGACCGCCCGGGCAGCGTCACGCTCATCGGCCTCGGTGAGCGCCGCCGATGCCGCGCGTGGACAGGCTCAAGTAAATCTGCAGAACTGTTCCCGTAAAATCCTTGATCCCCGCGCCCGCAATGATGTGTTATGCGCGATCTCAGACGGAATAACGCGGCTTGTTCCGTGGCATGAACAATAATTGCTCAGTAGGGAGGATCGGAAATGAGCGCAAATAGCTCAGACCTGGGAGGCTGTGCGGCGTCTCCCGCGAACGAAGTCGGGCCGACGGCCACGCCCATGACACGCCGGACCCTGCCGGCGCTGTCGGGGGGCGCCGCCGTGGCGTTGATGGCGGGGATCGACGGCGGCCTGGCGGCGAATCCGAACGTCGCCGTGGCGAGAAACGTCCGCGTTTCGGCATCCGACGGAACCGCGCTCGCGACCGATCTCTACTTTCCGGCGCAAGGCGGGGCGGTCGATTTCAAGCGCTCCTACCCCACCGTTCTCCTCAGGTCGCCTTATGCCCATCTGGGCCCGCTCGGCGACCACGTCGCGCTCTCGTTCTGTGCACGTGGCTACGCCGTTGCCGTCCAGGATTCACGCGGAACGGGCCGGTCCGAAGGAACCTTCGAGCCGATGCGCAACGAGAGTTGGGGCAGCCATCGGGACGGCGCGGACACCGCCGCGTGGCTGGTCCGCCAGCCGTGGAGCAACGGCAAGTTCTACGCCTATGGCGGCTCCTATTTGGGTGGAACGGCACTGCTCCTGACGCCGATGGGCCTGCCCGGCCTGACGGCCGGGTTCGTCGAGAACGCCGCGGTCAACCTGTTCAACAGCGGTTGGGTGTATCGGGACGGCCTGTTCTGCCAGGCGACGGCGCTCTTCTGGACGGGGATGATGGCCAGCCAGGCGCTGCGGGGGCAGCCCGATCGGCTGGCCGCGTTGTCCCCGCCTCCTGCTCCTTCTCCTGCGGCCGGCGGCGAGAACGCATTCCAGTTCCCCGATCCGGCAGTGGTTGCGAGGCTGCCGGCCGACGTGCCCCTCAACGAGGCGCCCATCGTCAAGCACGTCCCCTTCTACTAGCGTCCGGACCCATAACGGTGGCGCGTCCTGCCACGGTGTGATTCAGGGTTCCTGTAGGAGGAGCCCATGGATCAGTTTTGGCTGACGGACGAGCAGTTTGCGAAGATCGCGCCGCACCTGCCCACCGACACGCGCGGCAAAGCTCGCGTGGATGACCGGCGCGTGATCAGCGGCATCGTCCATGTGCTGAAAAGCGGTGGCCGCTGGACGGATGCACCGCGCGAGGTCTACGGGCCGAAGAAGACCCTCTAGATGGCCTGTTCACAAGCGACAAATTCTGCCTGACGCGCGAGGGACGGCTTGCGCTGTCCTGGCGGCGAGGTCCCCGGGGCACGGGTCGCCCAGCCG
>NZ_JBAWTG010000094.1:0-17757 GCF_037106235.1 Methylobacterium nigriterrae
CGTTGTCCGCCATCTCTCAACCATCCTGAAGCCATCCCAATGGATGGAGAGGAGATGGTGAGCAGGAGCTCGAACGCAAGAGGCTTCGGCGTTTTCGCTATCGAGCCTGCTTGAGTTCGCTCCCAGGGTGCGACGTTTGATGCAGCCTGGCGGAGGAGCGGGACCGTTGCCGATCTCATCGCTGATGGAGGATGCATCGGCAGCCTAATGCCGGGCTTCGCTGAGGGTTGGCTTTCCCGCAACGGCAGGCGGGCCACCGACGCCATTCGCCATGGGGACCGCAGGGACAACAGGCCGATCATGATAGGAAAATTATGAAGTTGTCTGTCCCTCTCTGGTCGTGATGGGCGCTGGTCGGTGGGAGTGCGAGCGCCTCATCCAAGCGGAACAGCATATCGCCGATGGGGATCGGCGCGTGGTTCAGCAAATCCGCCTCGTGGTGCGTCTGACCAAGCAGGGCTATAATTCGGCTTGAGCCTGAAACGTGCCTCAGATCCTAAAGGCCCCCTCGCGTCGTTGCACATGCACGGGCAGTCCGTTTGACAGCTTGTCGTGAGCGGCCGCGCGGGTTGGCCTTAGGGAGCGAGCGGGAGGCAGCCTCATTTGACTGAGGCGGCCGGCTGCCCCCTGAGACTCCTCCAGGGTACCTTCTAGTGATCTGAATGCGGTGATTGGGCGCTGCTCTGGCATTCGCGTTAGGCGATCCCCTCTCGGCGGATTAAGCCTTTTGCGCTTAACTCTGCACACGTGAGACTATCCAAGTGTTTACGTTTTTGTGCCAGATAATACTCGACAGGCGCACGAGGAGCGCCTATCTGTCGGCCAGCGGAGCCTCAAGCTGAGGTTCAACCGCGTATTCTCTCAGGATTGCAGATACATGAAGCGCCGCAGCGCTCGTCCCTTCGTGGTGGAGGTTAAATCCACTCGCTCATCGCGTTCACCCCTCGCCGACACCTTCACCCGCACACGTTCTGGCCCGAGTCTCTGGCACGGTGTGGCACTCGAAGGCGAGGCGAAGTCACCCGCGCCCAAGATCCAACCGCGCTCCGCTGCTGCCGTAGAAGTACCGAAGGTAGCAGCGCAGGAGCCCGCGCGCCGTGTGCTACCCGCTCTCATGCCGCTGTACGTACCGAGCGAGCCTGAGCCGCAGGAGCGGGAGTCTCGGGAGCGTGTACGTAGCCGCAGAGTTGTGACGGCTGGTCGAAAGCCCCGATCCCGACCCGTTGTGGCAGAAACGTCAGATCGCCCCGTGCGGGCTGCTGGCCCGGAGACGTCATCCGCGCCATCTGCCGCTGTCGCTGCGCCTGCGATCCTTGGCCCTCTTCAGGCCCGTGTTGCCCCGGCGATCCCGCCTCGCCTGGATCGTCGTGATCGAGACCAGCGCCATCCAGAATTGCGCCGGGGCGAGCGCTGGAAGCGACGGCTGCCGCGCGCCTGCTGGTGACATTGCACCTTCGGGTTATGGTGGTATGTCCGCTTCGCGGATGGAAAGCGCTACAAGATGCTGCGGCGGCACCTCATGGGGCGCGGCCTGACGGAGGAAGAGTATCGCGCCCAGTGGGGCCTACCCGCTGACTTCCCGATGGTTGCCTCCCGCTCTTCGGCCCAGCGCGCGGAGCTTGCTCGCTCGATTGGGCTAGGCAAGCTGCGCCCAGACGAACCCAGCACCGAGCCTCGTCAAGCCGAGCAAGTAGACAGGTCCAAGCAGTTGGCTGCGGAGCTGCCGCAGGCGGACGATCTTGCCGGCACGATCGCGCGTAGGCCGTTCGAGGACGCCATTGTCAATTGGTAGTGGATCCTTGATCCGTGCACCAGCGAACATCGCTCCAGCAAGCAACGCCTTGTAATGCTTCAACCGAATTAGCGCAGCCCCGGCATAGAAACTGAACTCCGCAATGGCGTCCACGTTGCGGACGATGGGGTCGACCGGCTGCGAATCTTAGCTCGGCGGCATCGCTTCCAGGAGACGGACGACCCTTCTATCAGGGCGTTCGCATTCTGTGTGCCCAAAACGGCACTCGCTCCACATTTCCGTCCACGATTAAAGGCGTGCCGTTGTCCGCCCTCCGCTCCACCAGCATATTGCCAAGCGCGGCTCCATCCGTGTCTGTTCCACCCTTGCTGCGTAAAGGACCCAATCTCTCGATGCAGAAGGCAAGGGTGGCCCTGAGCATTCTGATTGCTACGACTGCACAGGCTCAAACCGCAAAGGTCGTCGGCCATGGGGCTTCGGCCTGTGCCCGTTTCAATGACGAAATTCACGACAACCCAGCTCTTGAGCGCGAGTACTTCGCTTGGGCGCAAGGCTTTATGAGCAGGGCGCTCATGCGTGCGCCGAGTGGCGTAGATAAGACATTGATCTACTGCCAGAATCAATTCCTGCGGAAGAGCAGATGAGATTTCTCCGAAATTTCTGCCTGGCAAACGCCGATCAGGATTACATGGACGCCGCCCAAGAATTGTATCACCAGCGCCGCGACTTGAGGAAATGATGCTGATTTTTCAGCGGTCCGCTAGTTCAAAAGCAGCGGTGCACGCGCGCATCTACCCTCCGACGCATCGGCCCCCCAACCCTCTTGCCATAGGGGCACCATGTACTCCTCATCAGGATTCAAAGGCTTGCGCCAATGGCTGATAGCGTGCGCCCTCGCCGGGCTGAGTACCAGCGTATTCGCGTACACGGCTGTCGCCGCCGCGGACGATGATGACGACTCAGTCCCGAAAACTGAGAAGTCAGGCGAGCTGGAACAGCCAACGATCAGTGGTCCGCTGAAGGCCGATCCGCACCCTGCCTCCTTTAAGGCTGGCCCAATTGGAAAAATTAATGTGTCGGGGGTCGTTACTGGCTACGGGCTGCTGCAAAGTAACCCCTATCCAGATGATCGGACTGGGCGAATTGATTTTAGCAATCTGCAGATGATCGTGCAGAAGGCGGACGGTCCATTTCAGTTTTATTTACAGACGGGCGTTTATTCCATTCCGGCAATAGGCGTTCCAAACTCAAGTACGATTGACACGACATCACAAACTTACGGATTTGTTCCACTCATCTACGCAAAGGCCAAGCTCAGCGACGAGTTCTCGCTTCAGGGTGGGCAAATGCCCTCCCTGTTTAGCGGGGAGAGGACCTTCACCTTCCAGAACATGAATGTCGAGCAGGGGCTGCTGTTCAATCAAGCCAATAATATCAATAAGGGGCTGCAAATCGCCTATAGCAAAGATTCCACAGTTATCACGGCGTCGCTAAATGATGGCTTCTATTCTGACAGACTAACTTGGCTCATTGGCTCCATTGTCTACAAGCTTGACGACGAGAATAGGGTTAGTTTTAGCGCGGGAGCAAATCTTGATCGCTCCTCTCATGAATCTACAGCCACCCCCCTACTGCAAAATAACAGCAGCATCTACAACATTACTTACGGTTACAAGTCTGGCCCATGGATTGTATCGCCATACATCCAATTTACTCATGTGCCTCGTGATTTTACGCTCGGAATCAGTGAAAGTGCGTCCACTTACGGTGGAGCTTTGCTCGCAAGTTACTCTTTTACATCTCAAATATCGCTCGCCGGTAGGATTGAATACATTGCTCAATCTGGCAAGAAAAGTACGGGCGACACAAGCCTACTTTACGGGCCGGGCAGTAAAGCATTTTCGGCCACCATAACTCCGATCTTTCAGGTAGATCGCTATTTTGTTCGACCAGAATACTCTTACGTTAAAGCCATCAATTCAACTTCCGGTCTCGCGTTCGGGAAAAATGGAGACAGGAAGAATCAGAGTCGCTTCGTTATGGAAACAGGTATTCTATTTTAGCGCTTAGCTTGAGCCCGTGCGGATATGCGCCGAACGCCCGGCCTGGCCACGCGTCAACGAACCGCTGCGATGGAGGCTGCCATGTCGAAGCTTACAAGCGTGGGGCGAGAAGACCTGCCTAAGAGAAAGATCGCGCTGCCGGACGAACGCAAGTATCTGGCCGGGGACAAGGCGCACGCCCGCAACGCCAAGGCGTATGCCGCCCAACAGGAGAAGGCCGGCAAACTTTCCGCCGCGGACCGGTGAATGGTCGACGCGAAGGCTGACCGAGTGCTTGGCAAGGACTGATCGCGCCTCGTGGTCGGGCCGGGAGCGGGCGCAGCCTGAAATTCGGCGAAGCCGGATGTTCCTGCCGGCGGAATCGTCCACCGCGTTCGAAGCCGCCCATGCAGTCGCTTCCTCCGCCGTGACAGCCGCTGCCGCGCATCGATGTTGAGGCGGCTGTTCTGACTGCACGAGGCCTGCGGGCCAGTGGTTCGTCAGGGATCAGACCTCATCGTAAGCATGGACGGGCTGCTCCATTCCAAAGTGCCAGCACAGGTAAGGTGACGGCGTGGTGCCAGTACCAGGCTCCCATCAGACCGGGCCAGATCAGAGGTAGGGGCGACGAATAGATCGTCAGCGCGGAATCGGACGTAATTTCCTGACCCGATGGCTTGGCCTCCACGACCGGCGGGCGTCCATGCTTGAGCAGCAAGTCATTGAACGCCTGGGCCATCAGGTTCGGCAGTGGCATCGTGAGATCCTGCGCCAACCGGTTCAGTTCCGACCAGCCGGCACGGTTCAGTTGAAGCCTTGCGCTGCCCGGCTCCGATGCAGGCTCCTCGAGCCCGGTGGTGAGGTGACCTGAATGCGCCTCGAGCACGCGTCCCCCCCTCAGTTCGGTAGGTGAGACGCCTACAATGGCCTGGGACGTGGAGCCTGCCTGCGAGAGGCTCATGAGAGAGGGGCGGGCTGGCTTTGCCATAGCAACGAACCTCAGGCGTGTCGCGGAAGGGTGCGGGCAAGTTCGGAGGTCGTCTGCCACAGCGCAACCATTTCGGCTGTTGCACGCCCGTGCGGGTCGTACTCGTCCACGGACTGGCCGGAGATGAGTGCGTGCGACAGGCTTGCCCGTTGCGAGACCTGACCGGGCAGAACGGGCGCTCCGAGGCTCGTCAGGACGGCGCGGGTCTCTGCCACGGCGCTCGTCTGCCGCTCCCCGCGCATGAGTGGTGGGGCGGCGTTGATGATGCAGGCGATCGGTGCCTTGAGGCTGCGGGCCATGGCAAGCGTCGCGCCCACGGCATCTAAGTCGAACGGGCCGGGCCGCACCGGAACAAGCGTCAGGGTGGCCCGACTCATGAGAGTGGAGATCAGCGAGGAGTTGTGGGGTGGGCTGTCGATCACGGCCCAAGCCACGCCCTCGCGCCGCGCTGTGCTGAGAACCTCCGGCACGGCCTGAGCATTTGCTCGCGTGAGATGAGGTGTGGGTGCCTCTCGGCGGCCGCGCCAGGACGACAGCGAGCCCTGAGGGTCGGTGTCGATGAGAAGCGTCTTGCCGTCGCGGTCGGCCAAGGTGCTCAGATGCGCGGCAAGCGTGCTCTTGCCGGCTCCGCCCTTCTGAGCTGCGATCAGGATCACGTGCACGGCCGTTCCCCTATCGGGCGATGCTGACAACCGCCTTACGTGTCCAGAAGAGCTGCGTTTGGTTAACGATGTCTTAAGGCACGCAGATGTTTAGTGTACTGCCAGCTAATCCAAGGGAGGAAAATAAACGCTGCGCAGCTGATAACGGGCGCACAGCAACGCGATGAACGACAAGCTTCCTTCCGCACTTCAACTCGCCCGAGCAACTCGTTGCCTCAACTACGAGCCAATGCCTACGCTGGAACAATCCTACGCATAAGGCCCCCGAACCAAGTCGCCCATCGCCCGCCATTGGGACAGTGTCAGCCATCACCGTCGATGGTCCGGTCGGCCGTGGCTCATGTTACACCTCTGGCAGAAGGCGGTGAAGTTCGCGTCCGTGCTGTCGCCAGTGTCGAGATCGTGATGGGCGGTGGCCAGCATCAACCCGGTCATCCTGATGAGATCCGACTAGGCGATCAGCCTCGATCCGGAACGGGCTGATGCCTATCGGTTCCGAGCCAGGGTGCACGTCAGGCTGGGCGATCGTGAGCGGGCTTCAGTTGATTACGCCCAGGCTGCCAAGCTGCTGCCGTCCGTGGAGTTCTCTATGAGCGAACTTTGAGGCCGATCGGGCCAGAGCCGGCTAAACCGTCAGCGAACTGAACCGCTGCGAAGTCATACTGTGGCTCGGCCTGGAGATCTCCGCCTCCAGACGCGAGCGAATGCCAGACTCTTGCCATGGATCGTTTGCACCTCGATGTGGCGCAGCGTCACCACCACCTGCTCCGCACTCGGTTTCTGTCCTCGCTTCATCTCCAGCTCCTTCGGTCCTGGCCGGTCTTCTCAATCAGCCCGGTCCAAAGCCAGCCGGTCGGGTCATCTTCATTGCGTTGCTCCGCGCCTGAGCGGAGACATAACCAATGCGATTCGGTTGGTACTCCCGCCTCAACCTGTCGTTACGGCCGCTTCGAGATCGGAAGGATCTACTTCTCTGCTCAGTCCAGCGTTCAGCTTGCTGCGATCGAGCTCATTTTCCCACCAAGAGACGACAACTGTTGCCACGGCATTGCCTGTAAAGTTCACGAGTGCCCGGCACTCGCTCATGAACTTGTCTATGCCGAGTAGGATCGCCATGCCGGGCACGAGTGCCGGGTTGACTGTCGATAGCGTGGCCGCAAGCGTGATAAAGCCTGCCCCCGAAATTCCGCTTGCCCCTTTCGAAGTCAGAAGAGCAACCAGCAAAATGGTCCCTTGCTGACTCCATGTCAGATCAAAACCCATCGCCTGGGCAATGAAGAGCGAGGCGAGTGTCATATAGATGTTGGTGCCGTCGAGATTGAACGAATAGCCGGTCGGCACAACAAGACCCACCACCGATTTCGAGCATCCGAGCCTCTCCAGTTTTTCCATCAGGGCGGGCAACGCACTCTCGGATGAGCTTGTGCCGAGCACCAAAAGAAGCTCATCCTTCAGGTAGCCGACGAACCTGAAGATGCTGAATCCCGCGAGCCGGGCGATGATCCCAAGCACGCCGAAGACGAAGATTGCTGATGTGACGTAGAAAACGGCGATGAGACCAAACAAGTTGCCGAGCGCTTGCGGTCCGTACCGGCCGATCGTGTAGGCCATAGCGCCGAAGGCTCCGATTGGGGCAGCCTTCATGACAATCGCGATGACGCCGAAGATTGCGTGAGCGGCATCATCGATGAAGTTGCGGATGGTGGCGCCACGCTCTCCAAGAACGAGCAACGAGAAGCCGAACAGGATAGCGAACAGCAACACCTGTAGGATATCGCCCTGCGCGAAGGCACCCACTACGCTATCTGGAATGATGTGCAGGATGAAGTCGACGGGTTTCTGTTCGCCGGCCTTTTTTGCATAGGTGGCGACCGCTGCGGCATCGGCCGCTCCACCGGTGAACCCTGCTCCCGGCTTCGCGACGTTGCCGACAATCAGGCCGATGATCAGAGCGAAGGTTGAGACAACCTCGAAATAAACGAGCGCCTTGAGGCCAACGCGGCCCACCTTCTTGGCATCTTGGATGTGAGAGATGCCCGAAACGATGGTGCAGAAGATGATCGGCGCAATAACCATCTTGATCAGCTTGATGAAGCCGTCGCCCATCGCCTTGACCCAGTCACTCTTTGCGAGTTCGGGGGCAATCCAGCCAAAGCTCGCGCCAAGAACAATTGCGATTAAAACCTGAACATAGAGCAATTTGTACCAAGGTCTTTTTCGTGGCGCAGTTAGAGGTGGTTCATTGTCTGCCGATGTCAAATTATGAACCGATGCGCCTGCCATGGCTTGTTGCCTTACTGTACTGTTGACCCATTTATTCCGCCGCTGCGACGGCCGTGAGCGGCGTCATGTTGACGATGACGCGCTCCGACGTGGTCGGCTTGAGGGTTTGGACCGGTTTTGTCGCGCCCAGCAGGATCGGTCGATCCGAGGTTTTCTGACTGCTCACCGACTTGTATTGAATGCTGGTGGCGTGCGGACGCCATCATGGCCGAGTGCCTCTCAACCTCCGCGCCGGTACGGCCGGTAGACTGGCGTCCACATTTTGCTCCGGATCGCCTGGTATATGTCGCCGGCGTCCATTGGCTCGGTTAGCCCCTCCTTGCGCGCCTGCAGGGCAACCGCCTGCGCGACTCGCAACGATACGTCCCGCAGCTCAGAGACCGGCGGCAGGAGATTGGCCTCGGGGTTCAGCCGCGCCGGCGACACATCTGCGAGCGCGCGAGCAGCAGCCATGAGCATGCCATCCGAAATGCGCCGCGCGTGAACCGCGATTGCGCCGAGACCAATGCCAGGAAAGACATAAGAGTTGTTGGTCTGGTCAACGCGGACGTAAGCGCCATTTTTGAGCACCGGGGGAAAGGGGCTTCCCGCGCCCACCACAGCTCGCCCCTCGGTCCAGACCATAAGGTCGGATGGGGTAGCCTCGGTGCGCGAGGTTGGATTCGAGAGTGGGAAGATCACCGGCCGGGTTACGGCTGCTGCCATAGCTCGGACCACGTCCTCCGAGAAGGCGCCAGGCTGACCCGAGACGCCGATCAGCACGGTCGGCTGTGCGTTGCGGACCACGTCGCCGAGCCTGATGGTGTCGTCCCGCTCCAGCGTCCAGTCTGCGATGGCGTCGCGCGGCTGCACAAAGGGCTGCTGGAACGGCATGAGATCCGGCATCCCCTCCACCAACAGACCGCCGCGATCGATGAGGTAGAAGCGCTTGCGGGCTTCTGCTTCGGTCAGGCCATCCTCGATCATGGCCTGCAGAAGCAGCGCAGAGATGCCGCTGCCTGCGCCACCCGCGCCGAGCACTGCAATGCGCTGGTCGCGCATGGGCACGCCGGTTACGTTTACCGCGGCCAGCAGCGTGCCAGCAGCGACGACCGCGGTGCCCTGAACGTCATCGTTGAAGGTGCACAGCCGGTCGCGATAACGTTCCAACAACCGGGTGGCGTTGTCTCGCGCAAAATCCTCCCATTGCAGCAGAACGTGAGGCCAGCGTTTCACGACGGCCGACACGAACGCTTCCACGAAGTCATCGTAGGCTTGACCGTGCACGCGCTCGTGACGCCACCCGATGTAGAGGGGATCGGACAAGCGCTCCGGGTTATCGGTGCCAACATCGAGCACGACAGGAAGCGTGGTCGCGGGATGTAGGCCGCCGCAACCTGTGTAGAGCGAGAGCTTTCCAATCGGAATGCCCATTCCCCCCGCGCCTTGGTCGCCAAGTCCCAGGATGCGCTCTCCGTCGGTCACAACGATGGCTTCGACATCATCGAAATGCGCATGGCCGAGAATGCGCTCAATCAGGTCCTTATGCGGCATGCTGAGGAAGAGGCCGCGCGGCTTGCGGAAACTCTGGCTGAACCGCTGGCAGCCGAGGCCGACGGTCGGCGTATAAACTATGGGCAGCATCTCTTCGAGATGGCGCACCAGGAGCGCGTAGAAGAGAACCTCATTGGTGTCCTGCAGCCCACGAAGGAAAACGTAACGCGCATAGTCGTTGGGTAGCTGCCGGAATGCCTGCAAGCGGCGAGCGACCTGCTCGTCGAGCGTGGCGACTGTCGGCGGAAGAAGGCCGTGAAGACCGAGGCGGTCGCGCTCGGGGTCCGTGAAGCCGGTTCCTTTGTTGAGCAGAGGATCGTTGAGCAGGTCATAGCCGCTGCGGCTCGTCTCAACATACGGTCCATCTGCCGTCCCGTAGCCTTGCTCGAGTGCCATGACAGCTTCTCCTCGACTCGTGTAATTGACGACGCCTGACTGACTTCTTCCCCGCTTGTTTGTGGCCGCTCAATGCGCCGGTCGTTTCGGCATGTAGAGGTCGGTGATCGTGCCCTCGAAGGCCTCCGCCGCCATACCGACCGTCTCCGACAGGGTCGGATGAGGGTGGATGGTGAGCCCGATATCTTCGGCATCCGCTCCCATCTCGATGGCGAGCGCGGCCTCCGCGATCAGATCGCCGGCCGAAGGCCCGACGATGCCGCAGCCGATGATGCGGTCCGTCGCCTCATCAAACAGCACCTTGGTCAAGCCTTCGTCGCGCCCGAGCGAGAGCGAGCGACCGCTCGCCGCCCACGGAAACACACCCTTGCCGACCTTGATGCCCTTGCCTTTGGCCTCGTTCTCGGTGAGCCCGACCCAGGCGACTTCCGGGTCGGTGTAGGCGACCGACGGGATGACTTTGGCGTCGAAGAAGCTGTTCTTGCCCGCCGCGGTCTCGGCTGCGACCTTGCCCTCATGGGTTGCCTTGTGCGCCAGCATCGGTTGGCCGACCACGTCGCCGATCGCGAAGATGTGCGGCACGTTGGTACGCATCTGCTTGTCGACCGGGATGAAGCCTCTCTCGTCGACGATCACGCCCGCCTTGTCGGCCGCGATCAGCTTGCCGTTCGGCCGGCGGCCGACCGAGACGAGAATCTTGTCGAACGTGTCGGTCGGCGGCGCCGAGCCGCCCTCGAAGGTCACTTTCAGGCCTTCAGGCGTCGCCTCGACGTTCGTCACCTTGGTTTTGAGGTGGATCGCCTCGTATTGCTTGCCGATGCGCTTGGCGAGCGGCGTGACGATGTCCTTATCGGCGCCCGGGATGAGCTGATCCATCAGTTCTACGATCGTAACCCGGCTGCCTAGCGCGTGGTAGACGGTCGCCATCTCAAGCCCGATGATGCCGCCGCCGATCACGAGCAGGCGCGTAGGCACACCGTCGAGTTCGAGGGCGCCGGTCGAGTCGATTACCCGCGGGTCGTCGTGCGGGATGAACGGCATGGTGATCGGCTCGGAACCGGCAGCTATGATCGCCTGGTCGAAGCCGATGACCTGGCTCTTGCCCTCGTGCTCGACTGCGATCTGGCGCGGACTGACGAAGCGCGCTGTGCCCGTCACCACCGTGACCTTGCGCTGCTTGGCCAAGCCACCGAGGCCGCCGGTAAGGCGCTTGACCACGCCGTCCTTCCAGTCGCGCAGCCTGTCAATGTCGATCTGCGGCGCAGTGAAGCTGATGCCGTGCGCGGTCATCGCCTGGGTCTCGTCGATCACCTTGGCCGCGTGCAGCAGCGCCTTCGAAGGGATGCAGCCGACGTTGAGGCAGACGCCGCCGAGCTGCGGCCAGCGCTCGACGAGCACCACTTTCTTGCCGAGATCGGCCGCGCGGAAGGCCGCCGTGTAGCCGCCGGGGCCAGCGCCGAGCACCAGCACCTCGGCATGATTGTCCTCGCCCGCGACGGGAGCCCCGGCTTGCGGTGCGGCCTTCGTCGGGGAGCCGTCCAGGGTGGCGCCCGCGGCCGAGGAGCCGTAGCCCGCTTGACCCTCGCCGGGCTTGTGCGCGCCGGTCGAGAGGCCGGGCGTAGCCTGGACCGCCTTGCTCGCCTTGTCGGTCGTCGCGGGCTTCGGCGCCCCGGTATCGGCTGTGTCGGCCATGACCAGCAGTAGGTCGCCTTGGCTGACCGTGTCGCCGGCCTTGACCCTGACCTCGGCGACGGTGCCGGCGACCGGAGACGGGATGTCCATCGTCGCCTTATCGGATTCGAGCACGATCAGCACGTCGTCGACCGCGATCTGGTCGCCCGCGCTGACGCTCACCTCGATGATCGGCACGTCCTTGAAGTCGCCGATATCGGGAAGTTTGACTTCGCTGCTCATCGCTTCACCTTCCTGTGTCCTACGCGTCTGGATGGTCGGGAGCTGCCTCGTCAGACGACGAGGCGCCGGACGTCCTCCAGGACGTGGGCGAGGTGGCGGGTGAAGCGCGCGCCGAGCGCGCCGTCGATGACGCGGTGATCGTAGGAGACCGCGAGCGGCAACATCAGCCGCGGCACGAACTCCGTGCCGTTCCAGACCGGTGCCATCTTCGAGCGGGGCACGCCGAGGATGGCCACCTCGGGCGCGTTGACGAGCGGCGTGAAGGAGGTACCCCCAATGCCGCCGAGGCTCGAGATCGAGAAGGTCGCACCCTGCATGTCGCCCGCGCCGAGCTTGCCGTCGCGCGCCTTCTTCGAGATGGCGCCGAGCTCTTGGCTGATCTCGTTGATCCCCTTGCGGTCGGCGTCCTTGATCACCGGCACCACGAGCCCGTCCGGCGTGTCAACGGCCACGCCAATATTGTAGTAGCGTTTGAGGATCAGTGCATCCTTCTCCGGCGAGAGCGAGGCGTTGAACTCGGGATGCGCGCGCAGGCCTGAGACTGCCGCCTTGATCAGGAAGGCCAGCAGCGTGACGCGGTAGCCCTTATCCTTTCCAGCCGCGTCGAGTTCCTTGCGGTACTGGTCGGTCTCGGTGATGTCCGCCTCGTCTGTATGCGTGACGAGGGGCACGTTGAGCCACGACCGGTGCAGGTGGGGCCCGGAAATCTTCTTGATCCGGGCGAGCGGCCTCGTCTCGATCGGACCGAACTTCGAGAAGTCGACGGCCGGGATTTCCGGGATGCCCATGCCACCGGACGCCATGACCGCGCCGCCGGTTGCGGCGGGCGCCGCACGGGTGAGATGGCCCTTCACGTCCTCCTTGGTGATCCGGCCCTTGTCGCCGGTGCCCTTGACCAGGTTAAGGTCGATGCCGAGTTCGCGCGCGATGCGCCTCACCGCCGGGCTCGCATGGACGTTCGAAAAGTCCGCGATGGCGGAGCCAGAGACTGCTTGCGCCCCCGTCGGAGCGGCAGCCGCCGGAGCGAGCCCGGCAGCAGGCTCCTGCTTTGTAGCCAATGCCGCGGTGTCAGCCGAGGCGGGCTCGCTGCCGTTGCCCTTGGTGTCACCCTCGCCCTTGAGGAGCAGGATGGGCGAGCCCTCGCTCACTTTGTCGCCGAGCTTGATCAGGATCTTTTCGACCACACCGGCCTGCGGCGATGGCACGTCCATCGTTGCCTTGTCGGACTCAAGCGAGACCAGCGGATCCTCGGGGCCGATCGCATCGCCCTCCTTGACGAACACCTCGACGATCGGAACGTCGGTGAAATCACCGATGTCGGGAATCTTGACCTCGATACCCACTGGCTTCTCTCCCTGTCTTGGCTGCCCGCTTGGCCTCTCAGGGGCCTTGGCGCCTGATCAATGATTCATTGTGGGACGGCGCTTCCTGAGCAGGAGGCGCTCCGACGGCCTCACACGGACCAGGGAGCGGCCTTGTCAGGATCGATCCCAAATTTGGCGATGGCGTCCGAGACCTTGCTCATCGGCACGGCACCCTCCTCCGCGAGGCTGTGCAGCGCCGCTACCGTGATCCAGCGCCGATCGACCTCGAAGAAGTCGCGCAGCCTCCGGCGATAGTCCGAGCGGCCGAAGCCGTCCGTGCCAAGGACACGGTAACGCCCCGGCACCCAGCTGCGGATCTGATCGGCGAAGAGCCGCATGTAGTCGGTCGCGGCGATCACCGGGCCGGACCGGCCCGAGAGGCAGGTCTCGACATAGGATTTCCGCGGCGCCTCGGTCGGATGAAGCAGGTTCCAGCGCTCGACCGCCATCGCCTCGCGGCGCAGCTCAGTGAAGCTCGGGCAGCTCCAGATGTCGGCCGCAATCCCGTGCTCCTCCTCCAGCATCTCGGCCGCCGCGATCACCTCCCGCAGGATTGTGCCGCTGCCGAGGAGTTGCACCCGCGGGCTGTCCCTCTTGCTGCCCTTCTTCGCTGCCTTGCCCTCGCGGAACAGGTACATCCCCTTGACGATGCCGGCCTCGGCGCCCTCGGGCAGGCCGGGGTGCTCGTAATTCTCGTTCATCACGGTGATGTAGTAGAAGACGTCCTCCTGGTCGGCGTACATCCGCCGCAGCCCGTCCTGCACGATCACCGCGACCTCGTAGGAGAAGGTCGGGTCGTAGGAAACGCAGCTCGGGATCGTGGCCGACAGGATGTGGCTGTGCCCGTCCTCGTGCTGGAGCCCCTCGCCGTTCAGCGTCGTGCGCCCGGCCGTGCCGCCGATCAGGAAGCCGCGCGCCCGCATGTCGCCGGCAGCCCAGGCGAGGTCGCCGGTGCGCTGGAAGCCGAACATCGAGTAATAGATGTAAAACGGGATCGTCGGCGCGTTCGAGTGCGAGTAGGAGGTCGCCGCCGCGATCCAGGACGACATCGCGCCCGGCTCGTTGATGCCCTCCTGAAGCATCTGACCCTTCTCATCCTCCTTGTAGTACATGAGTTGGTTGGCATCCTCCGGCCGGTAGAGCTGGCCGACCTGGGAGAAGATGCCGAACTGGCGGAACATGCCTTCCATGCCGAAGGTGCGGCTCTCGTCCGGCACGATCGGCACGATACGGTTGCCGACGTTCCTGTCGCGCAGCAGCGTGTTGAGGATCCGCACGAAGGCCATCGTGGTCGAGATCTCGCGACCCGCCGTCTCCTTCAGCTGTGCCCCGAAGGCCGAGAGGGGCGGCACCTCGAGCGCCTGCGATTTCCGGCGCCGGGCCGGGAGCGGGCCGCCCAGCGCCTGCCGCCTCGCCATCAGGTAGCGGTGCTCCGGGCTGCCCTCGGGGAAGCGGATGAAGGGGATCTCCTTGACCTGCTCGTCGGAGAGCTCGATCCCGAAGCGGTCGCGGAACTGGCGCAGCACCGCCTCGCCCATCTTCTTCTGCTGGTGGGTGATGTTCTGCGCCTCTCCCGCCTCGCCCATCCCGTAGCCCTTCACGGTCTTGGCGAGGATCAGCGTCGGCTGGCCCTTGTGCTTCACCGCGTCCGAGTAGGCGGCGTAGACCTTCGACGGGTCGTGCCCGCCACGGGTCAGGCGGAAGATGTCCTCGTCCGACCAGTCCTTCACCAACGCCGTGGTCTCGGGGTACTTCCCGAAGAAATGCTCGCGGATGTAGGCGCCGTTTTTCGACTTGAAGTCCTGGTACTCGCCGTCGACGCATTCCTCCATGAGGCGCACGAGCATCCCGGAGGTGTCCCGCGCGAGGAGTGCGTCCCAACCGGTGCCCCACAGGCACTTGATGACGTTCCAGCCAGCTCCCTTGAAGTCTGCCTCAAGCTCCTGGACGATCTTGCCGTTGCCGCGCACCGGCCCGTCGAGCCGCTGCAGGTTGCAATTGATCACGAAGATGAGGTTGTCCAGCTTCTCGCGCGCCGCCATGGAGATTGCGCCGAGGCTCTCCGGCTCGTCCATCTCGCCGTCGCCCATGAAGGCCCAGACCTTGCGGCCGTCGGTGTCGGCGTGGCCCCGGTGGTGCAGATAGCGCAGGTAGCGCGCCTGATAGATCGCCATCAGCGGCCCAAGACCCATCGAGACGGTTGGGAACTGCCAGAAATCCGGCATCAGCCAAGGATGCGGGTAGGAGGACAGGCCCTTGCCGCCGACCTCCTGGCGGAAGCCGAGCAGCTGCTCCTCGGTGAGCCGTCCTTCGAGGAAGGCGCGGGCATAGATGCCGGGTGCCGAGTGGCCCTGGACGTAGATCAGGTCGCCGCCCCGCCCGTCCTGGTCGCCCTTCCAGAAGTGCATGAAGCCGGTGTCGTAGAGCGTCGCCGAGGATTGAAAGCTCGCGATGTGGCCGCCGAGTTCCGACGAGTCCTTGTTGGCGCGCAGAACGATGGCGATGGCGTTCCAGCGGATTGCCGAGCGGATGCGGTGCTCGATCTGCCGGTCGCCCGGATGGGGATCCTGCTTGTCGACCGGAATGGTGTTCAGGTAGGCGGTGTTGGCGGAGAAGGGCACTGGCGCGCCGCGTTTGCGTGTCTCCTCGATCACCTGGTTGATCAGGAAGTGGGCCCGGTCCGGCCCCTCTACCTCCAGGACACCGTCGAGTGAGTCGAGCCATTCCCGGGTCTCGATCGGATCGAGATCATGCGTGCGTTCCATCGCTTCCTCCCTAACGCACGCTTCGATGAGCGGCTTAGATCGCAGATTGTCCCGGCATGACACTCGCCAACAGGAGCCGCTGACAACCGTTGGGGACTGTCAGTCACGACTTGGCAAGCTGCTGTGTTGCAAGCCGAAAAATCGTGGCGCGCTTTGGCCGAAGCGCCCGAGACATTCTTCTACCGCATGGATCTTCTCGCTGTCGCTCATGTGATGGGCCGTTGACCTGACCGGCTGGTTTTGGGCCGGGCTGATTGAGAGGATCAGCCAGGACCGGAGGAGCCGAGGATGAAGCGAGGTCAGAAGACGAGTGCGGAGCAGGTGGTGCTGACGCTGCGGCAGATCGAGGTGCTGACGGCACAGGACAACAGCTTGGCCCTGGCCTGCAAAGAAGCGGAGATCTCCGAGCAGAGCTCTTACCGCTGGCGCAAGGAGTTCGGCGGCCTGCCGATCGATCAGGCGCGCCGGATGAAGGAGCTGGAGCGCGAGAACGCCCGCCTGCGGCGCCTCGTGGCGGACCTGTCCCTTGAGAAGTAAGTCCTCAAGGACGTCGCCTCGGGAAACTTGTAGCTCCCGAACGGCGCCGTCAGGCGATCTCTGGCATCCGAGAGAAGTACGGCCACTCGGAGCGCCGCGCCCGCCGCATCATTGGTCAGCACCGGGGCACGCAACGCTACGTGCCGACCGTGCCGGCTGACGAGGATGCGCTGACCCGCGCCATCATCGCCTTGGCGTCCGAGTGTGGACGCTACGGCTACCGCCGCGTCACCGCTCTGCTGCAGGCTGACTGCTGGCAGGTCGGCAAGGACCGGGTTCAGCGGATCTCGCTTCGCGAGGGGCTTAAGGTTCCCAGCCGGCATAGACCCCGGAGCTGCTTGTGGCCGAACGACGGCTCGGGCAAACGGCTGCGACCGCTCCACCGCAACCACGTCTGGAGCTTCGACTTCGTGCAGGCGCAGACGCACGGTGGCTGAAGCTTGCGGATCGTGACGCTGATCGACGAGCACAGCCGGGCCTGCCTGGCCTTGAAGGTCGCTCGCCGCATCACCAGCGTGGGCGTGATCGAGGCACTGGCCGACGCGATGTGCCTGCACGGCATCCCGGAGTACATCCGCTGCGACAATGGCCCTGAGATCATCTCGAAGGCGCTACGCAAGTGGGCCGCCAGAGCCGGACCGCAAATCCAGTACATCGCCCTAGGCTCGCCGCGGGAGTATGGCTATTGCGAGAGCTTCGACGGCAAGCTGAAGGACGAGTGCCTACGCCAAGACATCGTCTACTCGCTGAAAGAAGCGCAGACAGTGATCGGCCTCTGGCAGAACACATATAACCGCGTGCGGCCACACTCGTCCTTGGGCTTTCGGCCGCCCGCGACCGTCACCTTCCCGGATCTGACCTTCCGACTACCCATGGTCACCGCCATGCACTAGCCGCGCAATCAGCCCGGTCCAAAATATCGGTCAGGTCAACCGGAAGCGGACTTGCGCCTGCTATGGCTTGCGAAGGAGATAGACCTGCCACGTCAGCATCATGCTCGACGCCATTAAGGCAGCGTGCAGCAGGTGAAGGAGAAGCGGCCCATCTTGCATCGACTCAATCCCGCGGACCTGACATTGCCAGGAATGCGAGGGCTCTGGCAACAACCGGGCCAGAACCCATCCTGGCCTGCCAATTTAACATCTCTCCTCTGCTGAGCGGTCGCGCTTCGGGTTCGAGCCTCAGGTGCGCTGATGAAATGCAGCCGTCCGGCTGTTGCAGACCGCCGCCTACGGCGACCTTGGGTCCGGAAACACCAATGCCTTGGCCGAGAGCAGGCGCGTCACAGTCGCGAGGAGGTCGGTCTGCGTGATGATCCCCAGAATGCTCCGGTCTCCCGTTGTGACAACCACCGCATGGGTCCGCCCATCGGTCAGCGAGGAGGCCAACGCGACGATCGGCTCGTCCGGTTGAGCCGTCCTGGCCTCGGACATCACCTGCGCGATACCCACCTCGCCATGCAGCGTCAGCTCGCGCAGGCCGAGCGTGCCCGCTAGCCGACCAGTTCCGTCCACGACGGG
>NZ_JBAWTG010000095.1:0-17573 GCF_037106235.1 Methylobacterium nigriterrae
TGCCGCGCGGCACCGAGCGCCTGCGCATCACGCCCTCGCCCTTCCACGACGAGGCCCGCATCGCCAAGCTCACGGCAGCGCTGGCCGAGACCTGGGACACGCTCGACCTGCCGCGCGCCGGAACGGTCTTCGTCGAGGCGGCGGAGTAGGGCGCTCATACGATGTCCGATCGATCGCTTCGCGATCGGCAGACATCCTCGTCGCTCAGGCGCCGCGGGCTGGCTGATACGCCGGCCGCTGTGATCAAGCGGCCGGCGTATCAGACCTCCAGAACCATGCCGTCCTCGGCCGCCTCGTAGCGGCCGGCGGGATCGTGGGCGATCATCTCGGGACTCATGTGGGTGAGGAGGAGGCGCCTCGGCCGGATCTCGGGCAGGCGCGCCGCGAGCGTCGCCCAGCTGAGGTGGAACTTCACCGCCCGCTCCACCGTGTAGCTCTCGGCGATCAGCAGATCGGCCTCGCGCCCGAGCGGCACCAGGGCTTCGACCCACTCGGTGTCGCCGGTGTAGCTGAGCACCTTGGCCCCCGCCTCGATGCGCAGGCCGAGCGACGGCGCGCCGGACGGGTGGCTCACCCCCTGCGGCGTGACGGCGACCCCGCCGATCTCGGCGCGCAGGCCGGCCTCGATCTCCACGATCTCGACCGCGAAGGCGCGCTCCGCGTCGCCGGAGCCCGGAAAGAGCGCCTCCATGGCGGCCCGCAGCCGCTCGCCGGTGCCCTTCGGCCCGGCGATCACGAGGGGCGCGGTGCGCCGGCTCACGAGCTGCCCGTCGAGGATGAGCCAGGGCAGGCCGCCGAAATGGTCGCCGTGCAGATGCGTGAGGAACACAGCACCGATCCCGTTCGGCTCGACCCCGAACCGGCGCATCGCGATGAGCGCCGAGGCGCCGCAATCGACGAGGAACGTCGCCTCCGGCACGCTGACGTGGAAGCAGGTGTTGAAGCGCCCGCCCGAGCCGAACGCGTCCCCGCAGCCGAGAACCTGAACCCGCATCGCGCCGTCTCCTCCCGCCGGTGCGCCCGCCAGCGTCGGCCCGCGACCCGCCCGCCGTCAACGCCTGCGAACGCCGATTGCCTCCGCGCCCCGGATAGGCTGTGACTCGCCCTCGACGAATCAAGGCACAGGGGGCAGGGACGATGTCGGGGGGTCACGGGGCCGTCGAGGGCTCGAACAAGCGCGTCGCGCTGCTGATCTCGGTGCTGGCCCTGTGCCTCGCCTTCAGCGAGACCGCGGGCAAGGGCGCGCAGACGGAGGCGCTCGGCGCCAATGTCGAGGCCTCGAACCAGTGGGCCTACTTCCAGGCCCGCACCATCCGGGCCACCGTCCTGAAGACCGCCGACGAGGCGCTTGCGCTGCTGCCGCCCGGCGCGAACGAGGCGGCCGTGCAGGCCAAGCGCGCCGAGTGGGGCAAGACCCTGGCGCGCTGGGAATCCGAGCCCTCGACCGGCGAGGGCCGCAAGGAGCTCGCCGAGAAGGCCAAGGCCAGCCAGGAGAGGCGCGACCTCGCGCTCCACCGCTACCACCATTACGAGCTGGCCTCCGCCGCCTTCCAGATCGGCATCGTGCTGGCTTCGGCCGAGGTGATCACGGGCATCGCCGCCCTCGTCTTCGCGGGAGGCCTGCTCGGGATCGCCGGCGTCGCGATGCTGGGCTTCGGCTTCTTCGCGCCGCACGCCCTGCACCTGTTCGGCTGATCCGGCGTCCGCTCGATCCCTTCGGTGCCGGTACGGGGTTCCAACTTCCCCCTCATCCTGAGGTGCCGCAGCGCAGCGGAGGCCTCGAAGGAGGGCTCCAGGGAGCGCGGGGGCCGCTGGAGCCCTCCTTCGAGGCCGCTGGCGCGGCGCCTCAGGATGAGGTCGTGGGCGGGACGCTCAACGCCGAACCGAAGGGATCGCGCGGATGCGGTGTGAGACGACGATCCCGGACCGTCGTGATCACGGCGGAGTTGATCGGTCCCGCGGCAGCGGGGCGGCTGGACGGGGGGCACATCCTCCTATCTCATCCCGCGATAGGGTCGCGTCGGAGGAGACGCCGGGATGGTCGAGGAATCCGACGGGAACGGGCGTCTGACGCGGATCTCCGCCTTCATCTTCCTGCACACCGAGCACGCGATCTACGCCGCGCTCGGGCTGCTCCTCGCGGTGACGGCGATCCTGGCGCTGATCGACGCCGCGGGCCTGACCTGGGAGGCGCTCCACGCGCTCGGCGGCGCACAGCAGCTTCTCGAGATCGTCGACCGGCTGCTGTTCCTGCTGATGCTGGTCGAGATCCTGCACACGGTGCGGGTCTCGATGCGCTCCGGCAAGCTCACCTGCGAGCCCTTCCTGATCGTGGGCCTGATCGCCTCGATCCGGCGCGTCCTCGTGATCGCGCTGCAATCCTCGGAGATCATGCACGCCAAGGAATGGTCGGCCGAGAAGGAGGCGCTGTTCCGCGCCTCGATGGTCGAGCTCCCGGTGCTCGCGGGGCTGATCCTGACCATGGTGGTGTCGATCTTCCTCCTCCACCGCGCCCGCGACGACGATCGCCCGGCCGGCGAGGAGGAGCCGGGACCGGAGACGAGGGGCGCCTGAGGAGCCGCGCGCGCCGCGCCTGTCTCACGTGAAAACCGGTCGCCGGCCCCTCAGTTCAGCCGCAGGATCGCGGCGTTGAGGATCGTCGCGAAGGCGACCCAGGCGGCGTAGGGCACGAGGAGCCAGGCGGCGAGCGCGTCGAAGCGGGCGGTCAGCCGGATCGTCCACAGCACCATGACGAGGAGCGCCACCACGACGACCAGGGCCGTCCCGATCGCGTGGGCCGTGAAGAAGACCGGGCTCCACGCGGCGTTCAGCGCGATCTGCACCAGGAAGACGACGAGCGCGAGCCACCAGCCCCAGCGAGAGGGGCCGGTCTGCGGCATCGCCCCGAGGAGGCGCCAGAGCGCGACCGCGATCATCGTGTATAGGATCGTCCAGGCGACCGGAAAAACCCAGTTCGGCGGGTTGAAGCTCGGCTTGCTCAATCCCTCGTACCAGGTCGGGATGTTCTCCTGGGTCGAGACCGAGCCGAGATAGGCGGTGACGGCGACTGGCAGGATCGCGGCGGCGAGGCGCGCTGAGGCCGCCAGGGCCGGTCGCGCGGGGAGGTCGGTGGCGGTCGTCATCGCGGGCGATCCTTCATGGCGGGCACTTCCCGGGTTGCGGCGCCGGCAGGGGCGTGCCAGGCGGCGAGCCTGCTGTCCGGGACCGACGGAGACCGCCATGCCTCAGCTTAACGCGCCGGAGACCGCCGCGGGTCAGGATTCGGAGCCGGAAAATCGGCCCGGAACCGGATTCTCGAAGCGCAGCCTCGCGGCGCAGGCGATGGGCCGGATCGACCCGGTGACGCGGGCCGTGGTGCCGCCGCTCCACGTCTCGACGACCTTCCTGCGCGATCCCGACAACGCCTACTCCTCCGGCTTCTCCTACGCGCGGCCCGACAATGCGACCGTGCGCGAGGCCGAATCCGTCATCGCCATGCTGGAGGAGGCGGGGGCCGGCGCCTACCTCTTCGGCTCCGGCATGGCGGCAGCGACCGCCGTGTTCACGGCGCTCGAGCCCGGCAACCACGTGGTGGCCCCGAAGTTGATGTACTGGGGGCTGCGCCGCTGGCTCCGCGAGGAGGCGCCGCGCCGGGCCCTCGCCGTCGATTTCGTCGATGCCGACGACCTCGGGGCGCTGCGCGCCGCGATGCGCCCGGGCCGGACCAGGCTCGTCTGGATCGAGACGCCCGGCAACCCGCTCTGGACGATCACCGACATCGCGGCCGCCGCCGACATCGCCCACGCGGCGGGCGCCCGGCTCGCGGTCGATTCCACCGCCGCCTCGCCGATCCACTCGCGGCCGCTCGACCTCGGTGCCGACATCGTGATGCACTCGGCCACCAAGATCCTGAACGGCCACTCGGACGTGGTGGCGGGCGTGCTGGCGGGAGCCCGGGCCGACGCGTTCTGGGACCGCATCGGCGCGATCCGGGCGAACGGGGGCGCCATCCTCGGGCCGTTCGAGGCCTACCTGCTGATGCGGTCCCTGCGCACCCTGCCGCTCAGGGCCGCCGCGCAGGCGGCGGGCGCCCTCGATCTCGCGGAGCGCCTCAAGGCGCACGCCCTCGTGGCCGGAGTGCTCTATCCGGGGCTGCCGGACGATCCCGGCCACGCCGTCGCGGCGCGCCAGATGCGGGGCGGCTTCGGCTACATGCTGTCGATCCGGGTGGCGGGCGGCGAGGCGGCCGCGATCGGCACGGCCGCGCGGGTGCGCCTGTGGAAGCGGGCCACGTCGCTCGGGGGCGTCGAGAGCCTGATCGAGCACCGCGCCTCGGTGGAGGGGACGGGCACGCCCTGCCCGCCGGACCTGCTGCGGCTCTCGACCGGGATCGAGGACCCGGCCGACCTCTACGCCGATCTCGACGCGGCCCTCCGGGCCGCCCATGCGGAGGCGGGGCGCACACCCGGCTGATGCGCGCTCCCGGACATTTTACGCAGCGATCGTGCTGATCTGCGCTCCCGCGCGTTGTGCCGGTGCCTCTCCCCGGCGCCGGTCGCCGCTCTCCGAGGACGCACCATGACGAATCCGAGATCGTTCCTGGCCGGAGCCGGCGCGCTCGCCGCCCTCGCGCTCCTCGCCGGCCCCGCCGCCGCCGCCGAGGGACCGCCGAAGCTCGACATCGACGCGACCTGCAAGTCGGCCGCCACCGCCGATGTGAGCGGCAGCGACAATGCCAGCGTCGAGGGCTGCCTGCGCTCCGAGCGCGAAGCCCGCAAGGAGGCTGAGCGCCGCTGGGGCGACTACACGCCCGCCGCCAAGAGCCAGTGCGAGAAGCAGTTCCAGGCCGGCGGCTACCCGTCCTACGTCGAGATGGTGACCTGCCTCGAACTCGCGAGCGGCACGGTGCCGACCCAAGCCGATGGCGACCGCCGGGCCACCGGCGGCGCGGGCGCCCCGCGGCGGCCCGCGGGCAGCCGCGAGCGGGATTCGGGCAACCTCTCCAGCGAGCCCTCGCCGAGCCAGCGCACCGACCCGATCGAGGTCCTGAACAAGTAGGTGCGCCGCCTCGCCGGCGCCGGCAGCGGCCCGGTCGGCCGAGGCCTCATACCGTCGCCGCTCGATCCCTTCGGTTCGGCGTTGAGCGTCCCGCCCTCGACCTCATCCTGAGGCGCCGCGCCAGCGGCCTCGAAGGAGGCGTCCAGCGGCCTCTGCGCTCCCTGCAGCCCTCCTTCGAGGCCTCCGCTGCGCTGCGGCACCTCAGGATGAGGGGGAAGTTGGAACCCCGCACCAGCACCGAAGGGAGCGAGCGACGCCGCATCAGGCTTCGTCGGCGGTGGCGAGCCAGACGGCGGGCTCCGCACCGCGCGGGGCCGGGCGCGCCGGGGCGGGGGCGTTGCGGCTCTGGGCGAGGTCGGCGAGCTCGGCGGCCTGCGCGGTGTCGTCGGCGGTGAGGAACAGGCCGCGGTCGCGGGCGCGGCGCCCGAGATCGACGCGGCTCGTCAGCACGCTCTGGGCCGGGCTCGTCAGCAGCGCGAAGGCGACCGGCGCCATCCAGAGGGCGAGCCAGAGGTTGCCCGCATAGAGCAGGATCGCGGCGAGCAGGGCGCCCGCCACCAGCGCGTCGGCCTGCAGGCGGCAGGCTTCCGCCCAGGGCACCCGGCGGTCGTCGCGCACCTGCGCGTCCCAGCGCACCACGCGCCCGATGAAGGTGGACAGGACCGCGCCCGAGGAGAACAGCGTCATCACGGGCCAGAGCAGCACCCAGATCACCTGCTCGAGCGCGGCGCTCTTGAGGAGCGAGGCGGTGCCGCCGAAGGCGGCGCGGCGCTCGGGCGAGGCGAGCGCGTGGCCGAGGCTCAGGAGCTTCGGCAGCGCCAGCACCGCGACCGTGAGGGCCGCGAGCGCGTGGGCGGCGGCGCCCGAGCCGGTCAGCCCGTAGGCGAGGAGGCCGAGATCGCCGCTCCTCGCCGCCAGCAGGGTCCCGGCCGCCAGGAAGGCGATCCAGAGCGGCAGGACGCAGTACGACAGGATGCCCACGATGAGGTGCCAGCGGCTCGCCGCGTGCAGGCCCGGCATCGGCACCACGCGCAGGTGCTGCATGTTGCCCTGGCACCAGCGGCGCTCGCGGCCGAGCAGGTCGACGAGGTTCGTCGGCATCTCCTCCCAGGTTCCGCCCATCTCGGGCAGCAGGCGCACCTCCCAGCCGGCGCGCCGCAGGAGCGCGCCCTCGACGATGTCGTGGCAGAGGATCTCGCCGCCGAGCGGCGCCCGGCCGGGCAGCACCGGCAGCCGCGCGTTGTCCGCGAAGGCCTCGATGCGCAGGATCGCGTTGTGGCCCCAGTAGCTCCCGTCCGGGCCCTGCCAGGTCTCGAGGCAGCGCAGGGCCAGCGGCGCGTAGAGGCGCACCGCGAATTGCTGGACGCGGGCGAACAGGGTGTCGCGGCCGGCCGCGTAGGAGACGGTCTGGATCAGCCCGACGCGGGGGCTCTCCTCCATCAGCCGCACGAGGCGGCGCATGGCGGCGCCGGTCATCAGACTGTCGGCGTCGAGCACGATCATGTGGTCGTACTCGGCCCCGTAGGTCTCGCAGAACTCCGCGATGTTGCCGGCCTTGCGGCCGAGATTCTCCCGGCGCCGCCGGTAGCGGAAGCGCGGGATGCCGGGGCCGGCGGCCCGGCGCCACGCCTCGATCCGGGCGAATTCATGCTCCTCCACCGCCGCGATCGCGCCGTCGCGGGTATCCGAGAGCACGAAGATGTCGATGTCGGAGCCGTCGCCGCCCTCGCGGGCGAGCGAGCGGGCCATGACGCGCAGGCCCGCGAAGACCGCGACCGCGTCCTCCGCGTGGATCGCCACCACGGCCGCGGTGCGGCTGACGCCGCTGGCGCGGGCCGGCACGGTCTCGGAGCGGCGCTCCAGCGCCGACTTCGCCCGGTCGCCGAGGAGCGCGGCGGCGAGCCCGTAGACGTATTGCCACGCCACGAAGGATTGCCACGCCATCACCAGGCAGAACAGGGCGAGCACGCTGCCCGCGAGCCAGCCGGTCGCCGGGCCGTAGGCCTCGACGGCCAGGAGCGCGATGGCGAGGGCGGTCGCGAGCGAGGGCAGGGCCAGGGCGAGGCGGCGCCAGCGCAGGGAGGCGCCGCGGCCGCCCGGCTGCCAGGATTCGGCGCAGGGCGCCTCGGCGGAGAGCTCTGCCGGCAAAGGCTTGGCAGACGAGGGCTCGGCAGGCATGGGCTTGGCAGGCATGGGCTTGGCCGGAGGCGCCGTGTCCGGCAGAACCTCGACGGCCGGGGCGGCGTGCGGCAACGGTGTGGTGGACATGGGGCGGGTGAAACTCAAGCGTGGGGGGACACCGAACCCGTCACCGGAGACCTGAGAGCCGATGAGCGAGCACACCGAGGGACGCGGCCGAGGTACGGGGCAGGGAGGCCCTGGATCTGCCGTACGCGATCATGACGACACGGCCCCCCTCTCGCGTCGGTCCGTGCTGCGCAACGCCTTGACGGCATCCGCAGCAACGCTTCTACCTAGCGCGATCGACCTGAATGTCGCCAGAACGAAGGCGGAGGGCGCGATCCGCGGGCGGGACGCGCCGATCACCTTCGCGGATGTGGCGGCGCAGGCCGAGCAGCGGGCGGCAAGCCCCTACGCGCCGCCCCCCGAGGCCCTGCCGCCGGAGCTCGCGAACCTCAGCTACGACGGCTACCGGGCGATCGCCTACCGGCCCGCCGAGAGCCTGCCGCTCGGGCGCCGCTTCTCGGCGCAGCTCTTCCATCGCGGCTTCCTGCAGCGCAAGCGCGTCGACCTCTTCCTCCAGCCTCGCCAGGGGGCCCCGAGGGCGCTCGCCTACGAGGCGCGCCTGTTCGACCTCGGGCCGGGGCTGGCGGGCCGGAGCTTCCCGCCGGATCTCGGCTTCGCGGGCTTCCGCCTGCACTACGCCTTCGGCGACGCGTCCGGACCGCAGGAGGAGTTCCTCGTCTTCCTCGGCGCTTCCTATTTCCGCCTGCGGGGCCGGGGCCAGGAATACGGGCTCTCGGCGCGTGGCGCCGCCATCGGCACCGGCGCGCCGGGCGGGGAGGAATTCCCGGATTTCGTCGCCCACTGGATCTGCGAGCCGCAACCCGAGGCGCAGAGCCTCACGGTGCTGTCCCTCCTCGACAGCCCGAGCCTGTCCGGCGCCTTCCGGTTCGAGGCGGAGCCGGGCGACCCGTCGCGGCTGCGGGTGACGGCCTCGCTCCATCCGCGCAAGCCCATCGCGCAGCTCGGCCTCGCGCCGCTCACCAGCATGTTCCTGCACGGCCAGAACGGGCCGGGCGCCCGCGACGCCACGGCGTTCGACGATTTCCGGCCCCAGGTGCACGATTCGGACGGGCTCCTGGTGGAGACGCCGGGCGACCGGCTCTGGCGCCCGCTCGTCAACGGGCGGAAGGGCCCGCAGATCTCGGCTTTCCGGGCCGAGGCGCTCAACGGCTTCGGGCTCCTGCAGCGCGAGCGGCGCTTCGCCGCCTATCTCGACGTGCAGGCCCGCCACGAGGCCCGCCCCGGGCTCTGGGTCGCCCAGGCCCGCCCCGAGCGGCAGGCCTCCGCCGAGGCCGTCGCCGGCCCGCGCGGCTTCGGCCCCGGCGCGGTGCAGCTCTTCGAGATCCCCTCGCGCGAGGAGTACATGGACAACGTCGTGGCGGCCTTCGTGCCGCGCGAGGCCGCAGCCCCCGGCCGGGCGCTCGCCCTCGACTACACGCTGACGACGGTGGGGGCCGAGCCCGCGCCGGTTCTGCCGGGCGAGCTGGCCCGCGTGGTCTCGACCCGCGTCGGCTCCGCCGAGCGCCTGCGCCCGACCGAGCCGCCGAGCCCGGAGCGGCGCCTCTACGTGATCGATTTCGAGGGGCCGGGCCTGCCGGCGCAGCCCGAGGCCGACATGGCCGCGGAGGTCTCGGCGAGCGCGGGCCGGATGATCGAGCCGGTGGTGGAGCGGGTGCCGCAGACCGGCGGCTGGCGCCTCTACGTGGAATGGCGCCCGCCCGCGCCGATGCCGCCGGGCGACATCGTGCTGCGCGCCCGCCTGGTGCGGGGCAACCGGCCGGTCAGCGAGACCTGGGACGCGGTGGCCTAGCGCACGATGCGCAGAAGCCGGGGCCGGCTTTACGAGGACGTCGCGCGACGGCGAGGCAGGAGATGGCTCAGGCCGGGCGGAGCACCGGATCCAGGCGCTTGCGCAGCCGCGCCGCGCCGTGGGCCTCGGCGAGCCGGCGGCGCGCCGCGTGGACGGGCGGGGCCTCGCGCTCTGCGCAGGCCGCGGCGATCGCCCGCAGGGTCGCGGCCACGGAACGGGCGAGGCGGCCCTCGTCGGACGACGTGCCCGCCTCGGGCGCGGCCGCGCGGTCCGGCGCACCGGCCCCGTCGGATCCCGCTCGGGAATCCAGTTGGAAATCCGCTCGGGAATCCGATTGGGAATCGATGTCGAGCATGACGGCCCCTCGGTCCTGTCGAACCCTCGCCCTCTCGCGGGGCGGTTCGCGGAGGATCGGAGCGGTGCTTGTCCGCAACAAGGCAGCTTGGCCGTAAGCGGTGAGGAGGGGTGCGCCGCGGCCGGCCGGCGCCGCCGACCCCGCGCTTCGGAGATCGTCGCGGGGTCCCGCTCGAGGGCCGTCTCAGCGCGCGGTGCCGACCGCCGCCACCGCCAGGGTGAAGTCGAAGGCCTCCGCGATGCTCTCGTGCCAGAGCGAGAAAGGCGTCGGCCGCGCGAGGTGGAGCGCGCCCTCGGTCTCGGGTCCGACCGGGTGCAGAGCCGCGCCGAGCTTGGCGGCGAGGCCCCGCATCGGCCCGTTCCGGCTCAGGCAGCGCACGTGCAGGTCGCTGACCCCGCGGTTGCGCGCAGCGTGGGTGATGCGGGCGAAGAGCGCCGCGCCGAGGCCGTTGCGCCGGAAGGCGCGCTCGACCGCGAAGGCGGCCTCGGCGTCCGGCCCGAGCACCCGGCCCGGCGGTCGCGGGCCGGCCGGGCGCAGCTCGCCGAGGCCCCGCAGGGTCCCGTCCACGAAGGCGCCGAACATCAGCCCGTCGGCCGTGACGGCGCTGGCCGCGTAGGCCCGCACGCCGGCCTCGCTCACCGCTCCCATGAAGCGGTTGGCCCGGGTCTCGGGGTCGAGACGCAGGAAATAGTCGACGATGGCCGCGCGGTCGCTCGGCCAGAGGCGCCGGACGCTCACGGGTCCGATCGCGGCGGGTCGGGGCATTGCCATGCCGGTCTCCAGTTGATCGAGGCAGTCGGCGCCCTCGTCCTGAGCAGCCTCGGGACGAGGGGATGAGGGGTGGATGGGATGAACGGCTCAGTCCGGTCCGGATCCGATCCGGGCAGACCTCGGCCCGCTCGGCGCGGAGAGGCGCTGCCGCACCGAAGCGATCACGCGGCAGCGGCGTCACTTGCCGATGCAGAAGCCCGAGAACAGGCGGTCGAGCATCTCCTCGACCCCGACCTGACCCGCCACCTCGCCGAGCGCCCGCACGGCGAGGCGCAGGTCTTCGGCGACGAGTTCGGGCGGCAGCCGGTCCGCGCCGGCCAGAACCCGCTCGAGATGGGCGAGGCAGCGCGCGAGCGCGTCCCGGTGCCGCTCGCGCGTGATCAGCGCGTCGCCGCCCTCGAGCGCGGCCTCCGCCTCGGCCCGGATCGCGTCGAGGAGCCGGTCGAGGCCGGCGCCGGTCAGCGCCGAGACGGCGAGGCCCTCGCCCGGCGCCCCGGCGAGATCGGCCTTCGTGCGCACCGGCAGACAGCGCGCCCCGGCGGAGAGGGGCGGCGAGGCCGCCCCGTCCGGCGGGACCAGCCGGAGGACGAGGTCGGCGCTTGCCATGCGCCGGCGCGTGCGGGCGATGCCCTCGGCCTCGATCGCATCCTCGGTCTCGCGCAGGCCCGCCGTGTCGACGAGGATCACCGGCAGGCCGCCGAGGTCGCAGCGCACCTCGATGGCGTCCCGCGTCGTGCCGGGCTGTGCCGAGACGATGGCGGCCTCGCGCCGGCTCAGCGCGTTGAGGAGGGTCGACTTGCCGGCGTTCGGCGGCCCCGCGATGACGACGGTGAAGCCCTCGCGCAGCCGCTCGCCGCGGCGCTCGTCCGCGAGCGCGGCGGCGATCTCGTCGCGCAAGGCCAGGGCCTCGTCGAGCAGCCCGGCGTCGAGCGCGGCCTCGTCGACGTCGCCCTCGTCGGAGAAGTCGAGGGCGGCCTCGGCCCCCGCCAGGCACCCGATCGCCCGCTCGCGCCAGGCGGCGACCTGGCGGCCGAGCGCGCCGTCGAGCTGGCGCAGGGCCTGGCGCCGCTGCGCCTCGGTCTCGGCGTCGATCAGGTCGGCGATGCCCTCGGCCTCGGTCAGGTCGAGGCGCCCGTTGAGTACCGCCCGGCGGGTGAAGGCCCCGGCCTCGGCCGGCCGGCAGCCCGGGAAGGCGGCGAGCGCCCGGATCACGCCGGCCCGCACCGCGAGGCCGCCATGGAGATGGAGCTCCGCCATGTCCTCGCCCGTGACGGTGGCGGGCCCCGGCAGGAAGGCGACGAGGGCCTGGTCGAGCACCTCGCCGTCCGCAGGGTCGCGCAGGGTGCGCAGCGACAGCCGCCGGGGCGGGGGAAGCGTGCCGCCGAGCGCCGTCAGCAGGGACGCGCAGGCCGGCCCGCTGACCCGGATGACGGCGATCGCCGCCCGCCCGAAGCCGCTCGCCGGCGCGAAGATGGTGGTTCCGCTCGTCATGCGCGGGCCCGTGTCACGGCCGCCGAACGGCAGAACGCCGGAGCCTTCGCCCCGGCGTCTTCCGCAACGCGTTCCGTCGGTCGGTGCCGTCAGGTGTTCGCCGTCAGGTGTTCATGGAGTCGAAGAAGTCGCCGTTGCTCTTCGTCTGCCGCAGCTTGTCGAGCAGGAACTCGATCGCGTCGGTGACGCCCATCGGGTTGAGGATGCGGCGCAGCACGTAGGTCTTCTTGAGCGCGTCGGGCGGCACCAGCAGCTCCTCCTTGCGGGTGCCGGAGCGGGTGATGTCGATGGCCGGGAAGATGCGCTTGTCCGAGACCTTGCGGTCGAGGATGATCTCGGAATTGCCGGTGCCCTTGAACTCCTCGAAGATCACCTCGTCCATGCGCGAGCCGGTGTCGATCAGCGCGGTGGCGATGATGGTGAGCGAGCCGCCCTCCTCGATGTTGCGGGCCGCGCCGAAGAAGCGCTTGGGGCGCTGGAGCGCGTTGGCGTCGACGCCGCCGGTCAGCACCTTGCCGGAGGAGGGCACCACCGTGTTGTAGGCGCGGCCGAGGCGCGTGATGGAATCCAGCAGGATCACCACGTCGCGCCCGTGCTCGACGAGGCGCTTGGCCTTCTCGATCACCATCTCGGCGACCTGGACGTGGCGGGTCGCCGGCTCGTCGAAGGTCGAGGCGATGACCTCGCCCTTCACGGAGCGCTGCATGTCGGTCACCTCCTCGGGGCGCTCGTCGATGAGCAGCACGATGAGGTAGCACTCGGGGTGGTTCAGGGTGATCGACTGCGCGATGTTCTGCATCAGCACGGTCTTGCCGGTGCGCGGCGGCGCCACGATGAGCGCGCGCTGGCCCTTCCCGATCGGCGAGACGATGTCGATGATGCGGGGCGAGAAATCCTTGCGGATCGGCTGTTCGAGCTCGAGCTTGAACCGCTTCGTGGGGAAGAGCGGCGTCAGGTTGTCGAAATGGACCTTGTGCTTGATCTTCTCCGGGTTCTCGAAGTTGATCGTGTTGACCTTGAGGAGCGCGAAGTAGCGCTCGCCGTCCTTCGGGCCCCGGATCGGGCCCTCGACGGTGTCGCCGGTGCGCAGGCCGAAGCGGCGGATCTGCGTCGGCGAGATGTAGATGTCGTCCGGCCCCGGCAGGTAGTTCGAGTCGTTCGAGCGCAGGAAGCCGAAGCCGTCCTGCAGCACCTCGACGGTGCCGGAGCCGATGATCTCGACCTCCTTGGCAGCGAGCTGCTTCAGGATCGCGAACATCAGCTCCTGCTTGCGCATGGTCGAGGCGTTCTCGACCTCGACCTCCTCCGCGAAGGCGATCAGGTCGGTCGGCGTCTTCGACTTGAGATCTTGGAGCTTGACCTCGCGCACGCCGTCGAGATCGGCGGCGACGATGGTGCCCTCGGTCGTCTGATCCGCGGGGGCCAGGGCATCGTGGTGTGACGTCATGGAGTGTGTGAGACCAACGAAGAACGAAGGTGGACGGGACGGGGGAGCGTTGTGTGCGCCGGGCGCCTGTGGCGCCACGGGTCGGGTCGCGCGTCGTCGGCGGACCCGTGCATCGTCTTGGCTGAGCCCTCACGGCTCACGGATGCGATACGGCGCTTATAGGAGGGCACAGCGTCCATACCGCGTTTCCATGCCCGGCTCAAGTCCCGGAGCGCTACGGCACGCCCACGCCCAGGATCTGCACGGGAATCCTCAGCGCCGGCGCAGCCGCACGTAGAGGGCACCGCCGCCGCCGTGGTGGCGGGCCGCCTCCTCGAAGCCGAGGACCACCGGGCGCAGCTCGGGCGAGCGCAGCCAGTGCGGCACGCTGCGGCGGAGCACGCCGCGCTCCGAGAAGGCGTCGTCGAAGCCCGAACCTCCCAGGCCCGCACCTCCCAAGCCGGCACCGCCCTTGCCTGTCACGACGAGGACATGCGCGTGCCCGGCGGCGCGGGCGCGCATCAGGAATCCGACCAGCGCGGCATGCGCCTCGGCCTGGACGAGGCCGTGCAGGTCGATGCGCGCCTCGATCGGCAGGCTGCCGCGGCGCAGCCCCAGGCGGGCGCGCCGCTCGAGGCCGGCCGGCGGCGAGGGGGCGGGCCGGGGCGCCTGGTAGGGGGCGGCCGTCGGCGGGGTCGCGGCCTTGACGCGCTTCGGCGGCGGCTTCGCGACCGCTGCCGAGACGGGAAGCCCGGCCGCGGGCTTGGTGGTGGGCTTAGTGGTGGGCTTGGCGGGCGGCGTCTCCGGCCCCGGGGCCGGATGGGCGCGCCCGCGCAGCGGCGTCACGAGGCGCGCGATCTCGGCCCAGAGGCGGGCCTCCTCGCCGGAGAGGAGGCGCGGGCGGCGCGGCCGTCTCATGCGCGGGTCCTCATACTCGCATCCTCACGCGGGTCCCTCACGGGGCCGCGCCCGCGCGGGGCTTCGGGAGCAGGACGACGAAGCCGACCGGGTCGCGCAGGTTGCCGGCCGCGACGCCGGCGCCTTCGCCGGTGCCGAGATAGAGGTCGCCCCGCGCCGGCCCGACGATGGCCGAGCCCGTGTCGGCGGCCACGACCAGGCGCCCGGCCTCGCCGGGCTCCGCGCCCGGAAGCCGCCCCTCGAGCCAGAATGGCAGCCCGTAGCGCCAGAGCGCGGCGTCGACGGCGAGGCTGCGGCCGGGCGCCAGCGCCGCGCCCGCCGCGCCGGGCGGACCGAGGGCGGGGTCGGCGATCTCCGCCCGGCGGAAGAAGATGTAGGAGGCGTTCATCCGCATCAGGCGGCGCGCCTCGTCCGGATGCGCCCGCAGCCAGCCGGTCCAGCGCGCCAGCGTCAGCCCCTCGAGGGGCAGGTGCCCCTCGCCGACGATCAGCTTGCCGACCGACGTGTAGGGGCGGCCGTTGCGCCCGTCGTAGAGCAGCCGCACGGCGCTGCCGTCCGGCAGCCGCACCCGCCCCGAGCCCTGCACCTGCAGCACGAACAAATCGACCGCGTCGCGCAAGTAGAGGATCGGGCGCGCCCGGCCCCCGAGCGCCCCGTCCTCGATCGCGGCGCGGTCGGGATAGGGCTCGAATCCGCCGCCCGCCGCGCGGGCGGCGCGCAGGGCGGGGTCGAGGCCGGGCCGGGTCTCGCCGGGCGCGAAGCTGACGAGGTCCTCCGGCCGGGCCAGGACGGGCGCCGTGTAGCCGGGACCGGGCTCGGGCGAGCCCTCGAGCTCCGGCTCGAAATAGCCGGTGAGGAAGCCCGCCCGCCGCTCGGGCGCCGCGCCGTCGGCGGGGCGCACCACCCGGTAGGCCGAGAAGGCGCGGCCGAAGAAGGCGCCGGCCTCCGCCGGCCCGACGCTGCCGGCGGCCCGGCAGGCCGCCGCGAGATCCTCGGCCGAGCCCGCGACGCCGTCGGGCACGGGGCCCTGCGGCGTCGCCGCGCAGGTCCGGCGGAAGGCCTCGAGCGCCGCGGCGGGGTCGCGGCCCGGAAAGCCCGCGAGCGCGCCGGGCGCCACCGGCTCCAGAACGGCCTCGCCCACGCGAAGCGGCCCGGCCGCCGGGGCGGCCGAGCCGGGATGAATTGCGGGAGGGATCAGGAGGACGGACAGGAGGGCGGCCCATGCGGCCGCACTACTCCGGGATGTCAGGATCCGCACGGCACGCGCGTCAGCTTCCGGCTTCCGTGGCGACGAGCTGCCAGTTCGGATCGCGGCTGCCGAGGGTCCGGGCGAAGGTCCAGACATCGGGCACCTCGACCACGGTCTCGGCGCTCCCGTCGACGACGGCGCCCTCCTGGTTCCGGGTGGCGGTGATGAGGTTCGAGAGGAAGCGGACCGTGATCTGCGCCACGCGGTTGCGCACGTCGACCGCGACGATCTCGGCCTTGTCGAGCGACACGAAGGTGGTCTCGACGGTCTGGCGCGCCTTCTCGCGCTCGCCGATCGCCCGCTCGAAGCCTTCCCCGACCTCGCGGGACAGGAGCGAGCGCAGCGTCTTGCGGTCGCCCTTGGCGAAGGCGATCACGATCGTCTCGTAGGCCCCCTTCGCGCCCTCGATGAAGGCGCGCGGATCGAAGCTCGGCTCCACCTGCACGATCGCCTCGAGGCCGCGGGCGACGTCGGAGCCCGGCTCCGCGATGCCGCGCCAGTCCCGGGCCTCCGTCGCGACGGCCGCCTGACCGCGATCGGCCGCCTGCGCCCGTTCGGCGCCCGGCAGGCGCACCACGTTGTCGCCGTCGCTGCGGCCGGCCGGCGGCTCGGTGCGGCTGCGGTCGATCGGCTTGAAGGGCGAGCGCTCGGCGCCGGTCTTCTGGCCGAGCACGGAGCGCAGGCGCCAGATCACGAAGACCGCGAGCGCGAGGAAGATGATGGTCGTAATGTCGAAGGTATCCTGCATCACCGATCCGCTGGTGGCCGCCGCGCGCGCTCGAGGGTTCGAAGTTCCGCCGCAGCGCCCTTTAGCCGACCCCTGCGCAAGGATCGAGCCGAAGTTCGTAGGGCGCGACCCTCGCTATACCGGGCATATGGGGCGATTTGGCGAAGGGTTCCAGGCAGGCGCCCACGAGATCGGCCCGCAAGGCCGCACCGAGCCCGCGGGAGCGCCTTCCGACGTTGCGAGCGCCCCCGCCGGCGGCGGCGCCGCAGCCATTCAGGACGGGCCGGGGCGAGCGCCGCGACCTCTGCGGACGGACCTGAATCCCCCGCTGGTCCTCTGTGGCAAAGGTCTGCCCGGATTCGATCCGGAACCGATCAGGGCCGCCCGCCCCCACCCGCGCCCTCATCCTGAGGCGCGCAGCGCAGCGGAGCCTCGAAGGAGGCTTCCAGGACTCATCGCGGCATCTGGAGCCCTCCGTCGAGGCCGGGCCGCGAACCCGGATCCGGCGGTCCCGAGCCTCGGCATCTCGCTTGTTCCTGCCCGGTGGGCATGTTAGCGCGCTCCCGCGCCGGGCGTCACGGGACGGCTTCGGCCCTGCACCGCCGGACGCGCGAGCGTTCCGCGATCGGGCGCCCGCGACAATCCCGGCCGCACCAGACCATCGTCGCGGCCGCACCAGACGATCTTCGAGGAGGATGAACCGCCATGGCCGACTCTCCGGCACCGAACGGCAACGGTGGCGCCACGGCGCAGCCCGACGACATGCCCGCCATCAACGCGCTGGCGCAGTACGCCAAGGACCTCTCGTTCGAGAACCCGAACGCGCCGCGCTCGCTCCAGCCGCAGGAAGGCCAGGGGCCGCAGATCAGCATCCAGGTCAACGTCAACGCCCAGCAGCTCGCGGAGGCCGATTTCGAGGTCGAGCTGACGCTGGAGGGCGACGCGAAGATCAACAACGAGGTGCTGTTCGCCTTCGACCTGAAATACGCCGGCATCTTCCGCATGCGCAACATCCCGCAGGACCAGCTGCACCCGGCCGTGATGATCGAGTGCCCGCGCCTGCTCTTCCCCTTCGCGCGCCAGATCGTCGCCGAGGCGGTGCGCAACGGCGGCTTCCCGCCCCTCTACATCGACCCGATCGATTTCGTCGGCCTCTATCGCCAGAAGGCGATGGAAGCTCAGGCGCAGGGCGAGAATCCGCTCGCCTCGTAGATCGGCCGCGGCGACGGCCCCGCGCAGGCATTCCCGAGACGATCGGCCGCGGCGGCGGGCGCCGCCGGGGTTTTTCCTCGCAGCCCCGGCCGCGCGCGTCGCCGCCGGGGTTTTTCTTGACCTTCGCGCTCCGCGCACGATGTGCGCCAAGCTTTCGCTGCGCCTGCCGGCCGGTCACCCGGCGTCCCCTCCTCATCGTCTTTCCGAATTCATGCTCGCGACCACGCATCTTGGCCTGATCAACGTCTTCATTGGTGACATCCAGGGGGGCTTGGGGCCGTTCCTGGGGACCTGGCTTGCGGAGACGGC
>NZ_JBAWTG010000096.1:0-17477 GCF_037106235.1 Methylobacterium nigriterrae
TCCAGCTTTCTCCATTCCACGTCGTCCAGCATCGCTCCTCCCAGTCAGGAGGAGCAAAACGCCCGCAAACGGAACACGTTCAAGGCCGAACAGGCCGTAGTCCTCCTCACTGGGGTCTACGGGGAGTGGCAGGAGTTTCCAAACGGTGTCTGGCGCTACCGCTGCGAAGATCGTGCGGGCCTCAACTGGTCGAGCACGCGGGGCACCGTCTGGTGCGACGGCCCGCCGAAGCCTCGGGCACGGCTGGAGCGGACGATAGCGGCCGCCCTCCGGAAGAAGGCAACATCCGGCCGCTCGACGGACATCGAGTAGCATTGGATGTGAACGCCGAGCGTTCAGCACACCCGACGCCGCTCAGTTTGCTTCCACCAAGAAGTGCTGCGTCTGCCGAACTGTGGCGGATTGGACGTGTGTCCTCGGCAACTGCCGCCAAATTTGGCTCTAATCACACTTGGTAAAGTACCAGCGCAGCCGACTGCCGCCCAGCATTCCGGCTCGTCGCTCTGCGCCCCCGTGACGTTAGGGGCGACTCGTACTCAGGAGACTTGCACCATGCCCGCAGAGATCACCGACGACTACTGCTTCTATTCCTGGATCGTAGAGCGCCTTGAAAAGCTCGGCCCAATGAAGGACTATCCGGCGACGCTGACGGAGGCTGCCGAGCTGGCACTTCGTGTGCTTGAGAATGGCGAGAGCTTGGAGGAAGCTTGGATCAAGCTTGTTCCGGTTCTTAGCCGAGTGCTACGGCTCGATCAGCTCCCCCACATACCAGGATGCCGCGCTGATTGGCTTTCGGACGGGCCAGCTGCACCGCAGTGGCCTCTTCGAGGAATACAAGAAGCAGCAGCTTCATCTGGTCACGACCGAACGCGGCAGCCGGGAACTCGGTATCTCCGTCGACCTCTGCTATGCGGAACGTAGCCGCTTCTGGAACAGCACATTCGCTCGTGGCCTCCGTGTGCGGCGGCCGCTGATTATGCCGGCGTAAAAATTCGGGCACGTCGGGCTGGCGCGTGCGTGAACTGGAGCAGTGAAATGAACGACAACGAATTCATCGGTGAATCCGGCGTACCGGAGTGGGCGGAGGAGATCATCGACAAGCACGATCTTTGGCTGCGAGCAGACGAGCCGCTTTCAGCAGCCTTAGTGCTTCTTACCGATGCTGCCGCTGACTTAAAGGAGGTCAGCATGATGGCCTTCAAAAAGCAGGCGCTTTCGCCCAGCGTGATGAGCCGTTTGAGCGAGATCATCTACATGGTCGAGGACGCGCGCAAACTCTCCAGGCTCTGTTCTGACGAACCTGCCGCTGGCACCGTGGACGACGGAGGCGACGGCACGCTCACGTGGGAAGCGCAGGAACCAGCCAATCATTGAGTGGCCACCTTACACCTCAATGGCCGCGGAACGACCGGCTTACTGCGCTGCGCCGGTCGTGAGGCAGCGGGAATGCAAACTCTTGACCCCTTCCGGACCTTCCGCATGGCCGCCTCGATGGTCCGCTCAGGAGGAACAAGCTGACCCAGAAGCGGCGGCCACGACATCAGCAGGTTCGGGCACCTAGACACTGCGCCGGAAGATTTTGTGCTCCACCTCTGGACCGAAAAGAGTGAACTGAAGCGGCAAGTGACAGAACCTTAAGAGGACCTGCTCGTCGCGGAGCATTTGCTCGGCTGCTGGGCTGAGAGGCTGTAGCGCAACCTCTGAGGGCAACTATGTCTGCGTGATGCGGAGAGGCCCGGTCCTTTCCAGCGCCTTTGGCTTCGCCCAGCTCGTCGGGAAGAGTTCCGCGTTGGCTCTCCCCGGATGAGCAGCGCTCGAATGATCGACACCTCGTCCGCTGAGCGTCCGCCCCCCGCCTTTTGTCTTCAGGTGACGCCACCTTGGCTCCGGCCCGGCCTCAGCGGCACCCGACCGCAACCCCGGAACAGAGGCCACTCGACCCGGTTGCATCGCCCTCGGTCGTCGATCCAGTTGCCGTTGCAGACACCCTGGCCGCCCTCGGGGCAGAAGTGCCAGATCGCCTCCTGCAGTAACGCGGGAAGGTGGCGGGTGCGCGAGATCCAAGGACGGATCGGCGAAGCTCACCCACGCTGCTGAGGGGCCGACCGGCTTCGGCAATCCCTGAGCAGGTGTCCAGTCTCCAGGATACTGGTAGATCACTCTGCCGGTAAGCTCGCCGGCCTTAGAAGCGCCTGTTCATGGTCATCAGACTCGTCTTTCTCGCATGCTGGTCGCTGGTGTACGTCCTTGCTGCCACGCCGACTACCTCGGCAGACAGGCCGCGGTTGACCATCTACACGGCCAGTCAGAGGGAGCAGGTCTCCGCCATGACCGCCGCTGTGGCACGGGTCGCCCCAGAGGCCGACATCGACTGGGTTCGCGCTTCAACCGGAATTGTCACAGACCGCGTTCTCGCCGAGCGGGGCAGCCCTAAGGCCGACCTGATCGTGGGCCTTGCGGCCTCCAGCATGGTCGTGCTCAAGAAGGCCGACCTCCTGGCCGAATACAAACCGGCCCGGATCGAGGAGCTCAGGTCGTCCTTTCTCGATCCGGCTCCGCCCTACAGCTTCACCGGAATGGACGTGTACTTCCCGGTGATCTGCATGAATACCGCTCAGGCCAGCGCCGAGCGGGTATCAGCCCCTCTCCGCTGGCAGGACCTCACCGCCTCCCGTTTCAAGGGCCGGATCGTCATGGCACATCCCGGATCCTCGGGAACCGGCTACGGCCTCGTGGCCGGCTGGCTGCAGAGCATGGGCGAGGAACGCGGCTGGGACTTCATGGATGCCTTGCACGAGAACGTCGCCTCCTATCAGCACACGGGCTCGGCACCCTGCTTGAAAGTCGCCCAGGGGCACCATCTGCTCGGCCTCGGCTTGGACATGCGCGCGGCTGTCGAGAGGGCAAAGGGTGCGCCCATCGCCAGCTTCGTGCCCGTCGATAAGGTCGGCTGGGATCTTGAGGCATTCGCGATCCTCAAGAGCTCACCGCACCAGGCAATTGCACGACGCATCGCCGATTGGGCAGCCACACGTGAGGCCAACGAGATCTATGCGCAAAGCTACTCGGTTGTGGCCCGCTCAGACGTGAGCCCCCCAGAGGCCATGGCGCTGCCCCATGCCGAAGCGCGGATGGCCCGGAGTGATCTGGTCTGGATGGCAGAAAACCGCGAGCGCATCGTCGCTGAGTGGACGAGGCGGTACGAGGCCAAATCTGCACCGCGTCAGTGACACTGCTGTCCGCCGCGGTCCACCTTCCTGTCATCTCCCATAATAATGGGCTGGTATCTCCGTAAGAGGAGCAAGCTACTGCGATCACGCCACATCCGCCTTCCAGCGAAACATCAGCTCCCGAACGAACGTATAGGGATGTACATTTTCCGATTGCCGCGACAACGTTGCTTTATGACGTCCTGCTGGCTACTACGGTCAAGCTTACCGATTCGCCGCGCATTTGCGACGGCGGAACACTCCCGACTTCGCTGATGTGAGGGAACGCTTAGTGGCGCGATGCTTCTTCGTCGTTGATCGGCTGTGCAAAGGGCTCAGACGTCGAGCCGCCGCGAAGCAGACCGCCGAACCTGGCAGAATCGTCACCATGGCCGGACGGGCTATGGGCAGACCGTGCCGGAGCACGGCGACGGTGATCTGCTAAGCCGGAGGGCGAGCGATGACGGTTCCAGCCCTTCTCCGACCCGGTGTTCGCAGTACGAGCCGTTCGGCGGAGGAGATCCGCGCACAGGCTCATGCCGACGCAACACGTTTCCGCGCTCTGGCTCAATCGGCGCTGCGCGACGGTGCACCCAAGGGCGAATTTCGGGCCGCAAACGCTAGGGCGGCGGCCCGGAGCGTCCTAGCTCATGCCCGCCGCTTGACGATGGCCCCACGGAGTTTTGGCAGCCGATCACAAGGGTAGGGTAATCGTCTACGCTGCGCCGATCGGGATGCGGGCGCAATCTGCGTCGGGAGCGCCAGAGAGGATTATCGTGGGCGGTCGATCAGGAGTCCCGGCCGCGGATGGCGCGCCTGCGGCCAGCGCATCTGAACCCGCTCCTGGCGAGCCGAGTCTCGGAAAGACCTATGTGCTCGTTCACGGCGCTTGGCATGGCGGCTGGTGTTGGCGGTACGTTTCCGACATCCTGACCGCCGCAGGGCATCGGGTCTTCACGCGGACCCAGACGGGCCTCGGTCAGTCCAAACACCTCCTCTCGCCCGAGATCACCCTCGACACCTTCATCACGGATATCGGGAGCCTGATCGAGGCGGAGGAACTGGCCGACATCATCCTGGTAGGGCACAGCTTCGGCGGAGCGGTGATCTCCGGAGTGGCTGACCGGAAGCCCGATCGCATGCGGCACCTCGTCTTCCTCGACAGCCTGATCATTGAGAGCGGCCAGAGCCCATTCAGCGTGCTTGCGCCTGACGTTGTGGCAGCCCGCCGAAAGCTCGTGAGGGAGCAGGGGCAAGATATCGCCATCCCGGCTCCGCCCGTGTCCGCCTTCGGCATTCCGGAAGATCACCCGAGGGCAGCCTGGGTCCGCCGCCATCTCACACCGCATCCGGTCAGCACCTATGAAAGCCCCTTGCAGCTCGACCATCCAGTCGGGAATGGCAGGCCCTGCACCTACATCGCCTGCACGAGCCCGAGCTACGCGGCGCTGGAGGGGGCACGGCAATGGGTGCGGCAGCAGGGGTGGAACTGGTGGGAGATCGCGACGGGTCACGACGCCATGGTGACTGCCCCGGCGGAGCTTGCGCGCATGCTTATGAGCATCGGTTAGCGGGGCAGATCTCACGTGCGAAGAGATCGCAAGCCTTCTCCTCCGGCCCGCAGAAGTGAGCGTCTGAGCTCACGGCCTTGCGCAGCTTGCGTCCCAATGAGCTCGGAACACTCGCGGACATGGGTCGTTGCCTGCCAACGGCAGGAGAGCGCTATGAAGAACCCTTGGCTAAGCCTGTGGATGAGTGCTGCCAACAGCGCCGCTGGAGCCGCCCGCGGCTTCTGGACCGCGGAGATGCACCGTCAGCAGAAGGCTATGATGAAGGAGGTGGCGCGTTCGTCTACTCTGGGTCGAGCCCAGCCCGCACCGAAGAAGCGACGCACCTCAAAGCGGAAGAAGGCGGGCCGATAGACTTCCCAATTCGGTTCGCGGCATCGTACGTGACAGACGCGTTCTTCGAAGGCTAACGGCCAATTTTCCTGGCGAATGGCCGCCCAGCCCCAGAATGATCCTCGTACAACTGCCCCAATGGGGGCTCAGCCGCGTCGTGCTTTGCTCCGCCCGCGCAACACTTCGCTTTTGTTGCGCATCCCTTTCGACACCTCGCGCGTTGAAGATTGACGGACGCCGCTCGGTCGGCGTTACTCAACGAACGGCGGGGCTTGGCCTTAGTCCTGCCCTACACCACACAGGAACCTGCTCCCTAATGCCTGACGACAGTAGTCGCTGGACCATGTTGCCCCTGGCTGCTTGCGGGACGCGCGCCTGATCGTCTGATCCGGCTTGCCCCTGACCGGCCCACGGCGGCTGGTCAGATCCGAGGTAAGCCATGACCCTCTTGCACCTGTTTCGGCCTGCCAAGGCCCGTGCCCCTGCCGCACGCCGTGACCGTAGCGCGGCTGTCGTCATCCTGATGATGGCGCTGGTCTTCGCTCCCGTGGTGGGGATGCATTTTGCCGCCTCGCGTTTGGCTTCCAGTTCTGCCGCCCCGGCAGGCGGGGAGCCGTCGAGCACCACAGCTGTCCTGCCGCATCAGTTTGTGCACTCGCCGGGCTGACCGCTCCACCCAGAGCGCTCGTGGTAATGATGATCTAAGGAAAGTGACAGGGCGCTGCTCTGGCATTCGCGTTAGGCGATCCACTCTCGGCGGATTAAGCCTTTTGCGCTTAACTCTGCACACGTGAGACTATCCAAGTGTTTACGTTTTTGTGCCAGATAATACTCGACAGGCGCACGAGGAGCGCCTATCTATCGGCCAGCGGAGCCTCAAGCTGAGGTTCAACCGCCTATTCTCTCAGGATTGCAGATACATGAAGCGCCGCAGCGCTCGTCCCTTCGTGGTGGAGGTGAAATCCACCCGCTCATCGCGTTCACCCCTCGCCGACACCTTCACCCGCACACGTTCTGGTCCGAGTCTCTGGCACGGAGTGGCGCTCGAAGCCGAGGCGAAGCCAACCGCAGCCGAGGTCCAACCCCGCTCCTCTGCCGCCGTAGAAGTATCGAAGGCAGCAGCGCAGGAGCCCGCGCGCCGTGTGCTCCCGGCTCTTGTGCCGCTGTATGTACCCAGCGAGCCTGAGCCGCGGGAGCAGGCACCAGGAGAACTCGCGCGTAACCTGAGTGTCATCAAGGTTGCACGGAAGCCCCGATCCCGACCCGTTGTGGCAGAAACGTCAGATCGCCTCGTGCGGCCCGCCTCAGAGCGGCCAGCAGCGCCCCTTCCGGCTCTCGGCGAACCTGCGAGCCCTGAACCCCTTCAGGCTATCACTGCCCCGGCGATGCCACCTCGCCCGGATCGTCGTGATCGAAACCAGCACCATCCAGAGTTGCGCCGGGGCGAGCGCTGGAAGCGACGGCTGCCGCGCGCCTGCTGGTGACCTTGCACCCGCTGGTTGTGGTGGTATGTCCGGACCTGACGACCACCACCGTGCAGGTTTCGCATGTCCGCCACAGATCCCGAGCCGAATGCGTTTGTGACTCGAACCGCCGAGATCGTTTCGGCGTACCTCAGTCACAATCATGTCCAGCCGAGTGATCTGCCCCGCTTGATCCAGAGCGTGCATGCCAAGCTCTCGGCCTTGGCCACTGGCAGTTCCACCGAGCCTGCGCCCATGCGGAAGCTGACGGCTTCGGAGATCAAGCGCTCGATCACGCCCGATTACCTTGTCAGCTTCGAGGATGGGAAGCGCTACAAGACCCTGCGGCGGCACCTCATGGGACGCGGCCTGACGGCGGAAGAGTACCGCGCCAAGTGGGGCCTACCCGCGGACTACCCGATGGTCGCCTCCGGCTACTCGGCCCAGCGTGCAGAGCTTGCCCGCTCATTTGGGCTAGGCAAGCTGCGCCGGGACGACCCGAGCACCGAGCCTCATCCAGCCGAGCAGGCAGACACGTCCGAGCAGATGGCTGCCGAGTTGCCGCAGGCAGACGATTTTGCCGACACGATCACGCGCGAGCCGTTTGAGGGCGACGACAGCGTCAGTTGGTAGTGGATCCTTGACCCGTGCGCCGGAAGGTCGGTGAAGCACGCGGTAGCCTTGTGATGCTTTCCTCGCGTCCCCGCGGTCCCCAGCTTAGAAACTGAACTGCGCAGCGGCATCGGCCGAGGCCGCCCTCGCGCAGGGATGGCAGTTGGTCGAGCGTGTCGCAATGCCAGCGAACAATCTGCCTCTGATCTACCGCCGGGAAGGTGCCTTGTCGGGTTTGCGTTGAGAGATTCAGGGTCGGTTCATTGCGGCCACGCTATGTGATGCCCTGAACCAGGCAATGGAGAAGACCGTGAGGAAGTTGGCTCTCTCAGCACTCGCAGCAGCCTTCGCAGGCTCCTTGCTCATCGCCCCCGCTGCCGAAGCGCGTCCGGGCTACCGGGGCGGCTATGGTTATTACGGCGGCTATCGCCACTACGGCTACCGTCGCGGTCCAGGAGTCGGCGGCGCACTGGCGGCTGGCGCGGCTCTCGGGATCGTCGGTGGCGCTATCGTCGCCTCTCAGGCCCCCCGCTACTACTATCCGGCTCCGGCTTACGGCTACTATGCTCCCGGCCCCTACTACTACGGCTACTGAGCTCGGCTGCAGGCGAGCGTAACTGGGGCGCCTCCGGACGCTCCATTACGTTGAGGGCTGGTCGGAGAGCGACGCGGCGGCATCGTCCTGACAGACAGCAGGTTCGGTTCGCGCATGGGTGGCTGTCGTCGATCTGGTTGCCATTGCAGACGTTCCGCCCGCTCTCGGCGCAGAACTGCCAGATCGCCTTCTGAAGGTAGCGTGGGAAGGTGGCGGGGAACGAGGCGCCAAATTGCCGGGCGTCGATCCGGCTGGCGACAGCTTCAATGATCGTGGCACATCCGCCCGGTCGGTAGCAGGCTGGGCCGTAGGCGTGTTTGGACCGGAGACGGCGTAAGGTCCCAGTTCGGTGCATCCAATTGTGCACCAGCGTGTCTACCACGATCAGGCTGGCGCCGGTGGTCACCCACCGCTCCCGCTTTGGGTCGGCCCCCAGCAGAAGGTCGGAGAGAGCCATCGAGAGGACCTTGGGTCCGACGCCCTGCACCGCGATCAGCAGGTCCAGGAGGGCTTGCCTCAGCTGCGCGGGGCGATTTGGTGCGCCGCGAAGGTCGGCTTCGAGCAGCCGCTCGTCGATCCAGGCTACGAGGTCACCGCGGCACCGGTCCCGCAGGAATAGGTACAGGGAATAGGCGGCTTGGTTCAGCGCCCCCTTGCGGAGCGGGTGCGAGGGAAGGGAGCAGGCCGGGCGATGATCCGGACGCGCACAGGTGTGAGTGGCCTTGCGATAGCCGCAGCCCCAGAAATCGTCGAAGCTCGCGAGCTTCGGGCAGGAGGGACAGCGCGCGAAGGCCGCGTCGATCTCGGCCCAGGTGACGCGCCCGTGCTGCTCCATGTAGGACCACGCGATGCTGTCCGAGATGCCCTGGTAGCTCACCACCTCCATGAGCCAATCGAACAAAGCGGGGGTGTTGTGCTCGGCCACTGCCGCCCGGATCCCCTGCCTCGTCAGGTTGGTCCGCAAGCGTTGCAGGTAGGTGGGATCGGGTGAGGCGCGGCAGACTTGCAGGATCAGGCGCTCGGCAAACGCGATTGCCTGCTGCTGTGAGCGGGTGGGCTTGCGATGAGGGCCGCGGACGGGGCTCACCTTCCATCCTCCTCACTCCCGGGGTCGCCCGCCCCGGTGCCCCCGTTCACTCGTTCTTGGTGAGGTTCCTGCCACTCGGACACTTGTGCCTGCAGCTTGTCGCGCAGCCGGAGCAGGGCCGCAGCGGCCGCCTCCAGCCGCTGGCAGAGGACCTGAAGGCGCTCGTGCTCCTCCTGGAGTGCTGCTGCTTGGGCCGGTTGCGAGGTCGAGGATCCGAAATGAGAGTCGGCTTCTCCGATCTGATGAGTCACGACGTGTCTCCGAAAATGAACAGGGAGCCAGGAGGCTCCCCTTGAGGCGGCCGGCATCAGCCCGCCAATGATCATGAGGGCATTTGCGGCGAGCTTTTCCGGTGGCCGCATTGCCGCCAGCCGCACCCGAATGGCTTACTGGCAGAAAGCAACGAGCGCCGCCCGTGCAGCCCCTTGTAATAGGAATTTAAGCTCTAGTCAAGCTATTTTGCTTGTCACGGGTATAACGGCCAAGGTTGCGGGCCCGGGATGTGTGGACCGAAAGTTTTTTATCTGTAGGTCCTGTGCTCGAGTCCCAGCGTGGCTTTACGAGCAGGACGGCCGGCTCCTAAACAACGATGAGCGCGCTCTCAGAGAAGCTATCGGCGCGCTCGGCCTTAACGCCGGCCGTCTCCTCTCCGCGGTGCTCCTGCGGCACGGCGAGGACGAGCTCGATGCCACGCTTGGTGCTTTCACCGAGAGTGCGCGGGCGCTGGCCGTGGAGACGGCTCGGAAGAGCCAGGAGGCGCAAGATGCCTGTGCATGAACGCCGCAATCACTTGACCGGACGGTACCAGCTCCGCCCCGACGGCGATCGCGTCGTGCAGCAGCTGGATAGGGCGATCAAGCCGATGTCCACCTCGGACCAACGCTTGCGAAATGCCACGCCTCAGGACGTGATGAACCTCGTTGATGCGCAGCTCGAGCCGACGAAGATCCTGGTTTGAAAACTTGCCTTGTCGCTTGAACGTCTGCGCTGTCTGGGCGCAGTTATTCGGCGCCCAGCTCAGTAGCGAAGCCTTAGTGCATATGCCGTACGAGACTCCGAAACAAGGTGAGTCTGTTCAAAGCGGCATATGAACGATGGCAACAGGGAAGCGGAATCCGGCCAACAAACTTGAGCCCTGGGAAGTCGCATTGATCAAGGCGATGGCGGCGTCTGGCAAGTACGCCGATCAGGAGATCCAAGCCTATTTCACGAGACCGAGCCGCACTATTAATCACGCTCGCATCCTGGCGATTAGAGAGGGAAGACGCCACGCGAATATTACAGTCGCCAGCGTCGAAGATCTAGAGGAATTTCTTGAGAATTGGCCGCAAGTTGACTGGGAAACGGGCGCTCATTTATCCGGCGACGAGCTGATTCTTAAAGCTAGAGAAGCAATGATTCAAGCGGTTCAGGGCTATAATAATCCAAAATCATATTTTAAGACCGAAATATTCATTGTAAACTCAATAATAGCACCGACGTATTTATTGCACTATTACTTTAGAAAAGAAGAAATCGAGTGTGTTTATGAAAAAGACGGAGCGCCGATTACAACGAAATATGGAGCACCGAGGCGGTGGGCACTCGAAACCTGCCTCGAGCACCCCAAATGTTTCCTGGACAACGCGGTTAAAGCCAATCTGAATTTCTTGATAGTCGTTCGACACGAGATCGAACACCAAATGACGAATCGCATCGATGCGAGCTTTGCTTCTCGTCTCCAAGCCTGCGCGCTGAATTTCAATTCGGCACTAAAATATGTGGCTGGACCAAGATTCGGACTTGAGCGCGAACTCGCGTTTTCACTTCAGTTTGCAACTATTACTCGCGACCAGCGCAACACGCTTCTAAAGGAGAAGGATCTTCCGGCCCATCTTCTCGCGATGAAGCACGATTACGAGAGCAAACTCGCCGCGCAAATGATGAACGATCCTAGGTATGCGTATCGAGTGGCGTTCATAGAGGTCGCAGCCAACAGAGCTGGTGGTGCTGAGGAGGCTATACGATTTATCAGAGCGGATACTGCAGAAGGAGAGGCTGTACATCGGGTGCTGATGAAAGAAACCGAAAAGCCAAAATATAAGCCAGCGCAAATCATTAAAATGATGAATAATGAAGGCTTTCATCATTTCAATTCACATCAACATACATTGCTTTGGAAGAAGCTAAAGGCTCGCAAGCCTAACAAAAAATTCGGTGTATATCTCAAGCCTAATGATTGGTGGTGGTATGAAAATTGGGTGCATGCGGTGAGGCAGCACTGCGTTGAAACGTACCTCCTTCCTGCTGAGGATCAACCCGAACCTTCGGCAGATGGCGATTTACCCCCTCCGGCTCCGCCTGCCCACGATTAAAAATGTGGGTCGGGAAACTGGTTCAGGAGCAACCGTGCTCACGGCAGCCGCTTCCCCATTTTCCACGATGCCCCCGCCAGTCCTCACCGGAATGCCCAGTTGCTGTCCGTGGGCAACCTGGATCTGGTCGTTGTCTTTTATGGTGGACGCGGCACAGCGTTAATCCGCGACGTCGCGGATCGGGCTGGCGTGATGATCGAGAGGGCAGACCGGTGAACGAAACCGAGGAATGGCAGCCGCTGCCGGCACTTCAATTCATGGCACCACCATGCGATGGCGAGACCGTGTGGTTGCTCTTCAACCTCGTCAAGGTCGCTCATGGGAGCGGGCCGGGCGGCTGCGGCGCTGGCGGGTTCGGCGACGGATCGCCCTCAGGCGGCTGCGGCTCAGGCAAAGGATCGCCGATCGGCGTCGGGTCGCCGTTAGGCGCTGGCATGTCGGCTGGGCTCATCGCGTCCTCCTATTGGTTGGGATCAAGTGTGGGCTCGGCGCCGTGTTCCATGCGGCGAGCCTGCGAGAAGGAGCGCTCGCGCCCCTTCCCCAGCAGAAATGTACGGCCCCAACAGCAAGCGGAACGGTTACCTTGGCCGTTCGTTCTGTGAGCATGGAACACTTCAAGTCGACCATCGCCTCGGCTGCTGTTGCTTCGCTAGGGCTCGTTGCCGCTGCGGGCATTTTGCACCCTGGCAACTTTGGGAGGCAGCAAGCTGCGGCCAAGCCCGTGGTAAGCGAAGTCGCGCCTGTTGCGGCGGCTGCTTGGGTCGATCCGCCTGAGCGACGCGTCGATGCTCCCCGACTGGCGAAGCCCGTGTCCGAAGTGGCGGCGCTTCTGGCGCCGCATACCGCCGTCTCGCTCCCGACGCATGCCGTGGTCGATCAGCCGCGGCCAGCCGAGATGGCTCCGCGCGGCGCCGTCCGTCACAAAGCTGAGGTCGGCCAGCGCAGAAAAGTCGCGCACAGCACTGTTCGCATACGTCAAGCTTCGCTGGATCGCATGAGCAGCGAAGCGCCAAGGCTCGATCAACAGCGCTCCAGCGGCGCGCCGACGAGCGGGAGGGGAGGCCTGATCGCAGATTTGATCCGGGGCCTTGGCCTTGGCAGCGATAGCTAAGCTGCCGCTGGGAGTGCCGAGCGCAGCGAGTTCAAGAACGTGATGGCAGGGCGCCTCGCTGATCACCGCCCTCGCTCTCGACGTGAGCGCGACAGGCGCGGCCGCACTGATTCGGGCACATTTGTCATGTCCGGCGCTGCTATCGACATGTCTGAGTCAGCCAAACATAGGGCCGGCTGACGTTTGCCGATGTCAGCATCGGCGGCCAGGGAGACGGCTTCGCCAAGCTTCTCTGCATTATGCGGGAGGCGTTCGAGCACGAGCGCGAGGTCTGGATCATGTACCAGTCGGTCTCCAATGCCGCCGGGCCGAAGGGGGCCAATGGCACTGTCCGCTATGCGCTGGATGCGAACGCGGTGTTCGACGAGATCCTCCTCGACCCGAGGCTGACAGTCGCCGAGACCACGGCCATGGGTGCAGGGCTCGCCGCACTCCGATGGAATGGGGCAGCGCCAAGGTCCAGTCTTTGCGAGGCCCCGGACTTCACGATCCCCGCGACCTGACGAGCAGCCCTTCTAGGGGCGGTGGCCCCGGCCCTCGGCAACCTTCGGAAACCGTCGAGAAGGAGGGGCTCTGACGAGGGACCCTCGTCTGATGGCTAAGATCGTAACTACTACTACCGCACCCTCGTATCCGGTGGTCGGCAATCCGAGGTGGACGCAGTCGCGTTCCGCGATCAGCATGTCCGCCCGGCCTCGGCGAGATCCTGCAGGGCATCCTCGATCGCGCACACGAGCGCAGCCCAGACATCGCCGCGCTCCGCCACCCAGTAGGCGAAGGCGATGCGATCCGCCTCCGACGGCGGGATCTCAGTAGCCTGTTGATTCGACACTGCCAGCGCACCTGTTAGAACATAGAAAGAACAAACAGGCCGCCGACTGCGGCTCAAGCCTGCTCAGAGCGTTTCGCCCTGAGCCTGTGCAACGATGCGGACACCGTGGGAAAAAGCGAATGGCGGCCGGACATTACCGCTGCCCGTCGCGCAATCGGAGACTGCTATGGACGCTGTCCGGCGAGTAGGGAACTACCTGCAAGTGCAGGACGGAGACGGCTGCCGCCATCTCCTGCGCGTGACGAGCGTGCAGGCGCTGAGCGACACCGACATTCTGCGCAACGAGACCTTCATCACGGCGGCGGGCCGGACTATCCGCGTGCCGCAGCCACTTCACGAGATCGTCGAACTGATCGCGCTGGGAGAGCAGTTCGCGGACGAGCCTGAGGCAGATAAGCGCGAGGACATGGCCTGGCCCTTCTGACGCTTAGCATCGATCCCATGGGTCCGGTGCGCACGAGTGATAGCGGCTCGCCCCATGGCCAGGGCGAGCCGCAACTCCTCAGGCAGCGTTGCGTCGGGTGCGGCCCTTGGGCTGCTCCACCGTAGCCTGAGCGCCTGGGCGCCCGAGGCCGATCGACTTGGCGAGTTCCGAGCGCTGAGCGGCGTAGTTGGCGGCCACCATCGGGTAGTCGGCCGGCAGGCCGTAGCGCTGGCGGTAGCTGTAGGGGTCGAGCCCGTGGCCGGTCAGGTGACGCTTCAGCGTCTTGTAGGGCTTGCCGTCGATGAAGGAGATCAGCGCGTCCGGCGTGACCGACTTGCGAACCTGCGCGGGCGTCGCCTTCTCGACCTCCTCCGCCGGGGCCGCGGCGGACGGGCCGGCCGCCAGCGCATTCAGCGCCGCGTGGACGCTGGCAATCAAGCCGGGAAGTTCTGCCGGAGCCACGTGGTTGCGCGAAACATAGGCGGAGATGATCTCGGCAGCTTGCTCAAGCGTTTGAGTGGGCGCGATCGAAGTTATTTCGTCCGTTTCCATGAGGGGCTCCTAATAGGCCCTACGTACTTCAACCCATCTGCTTGCGTTAGCAAGGGCCAAATGTCAACTAATACACAACCGTTGCGATTTCGTAGGAGCGATCGCCAACCACTCTTACGCAACGCAACGCCACGTCAACGTCGACGATATGTGGGCCCGCAAACGTGGCGCCACATCTCTCGCGGGAGGCTGCCCCTTGGTCAGCGTAATACGGCGGGGACGTCCCTCACTTGGCGACCGCAGATGCCTTGTGGCGGCCACGCCCCTTGGTAGGCGCTTCTCCGGCCGATGACGCATCTGCCGCCTTCCGCCGGCCCCCCTTCGGCTTGGCAGTGTCTGCAACGGATTCGGACATGTCGGCCACCTTCGGAGACGTCTTTCGACGCTGCTGCCCCAGGCCAAGCTCATGCGCGAGGCGAGACCGCTGAGCGGAGTAGTTGGCAGCGGTCATCGGGTAGTCGACCGGCAGGCCCCACTTGGCACGATACTCCTCGGCCGTCAGCCCCCGCAGCGTCAGGTGGCGCCGCAGCGTCTTGTACGGCTTTCCGTCCTCGAAGCTGATCAGGTAGTCAGGGGTGATCGATTTCTTGATCTGCGAAGCCGGCACCTTCTCGACGCTCTGGCTCGCTTGTCCCGGGCCCGCGGCAGCTGCGATCAGCGAGGCATGAACGCTCGCGAGTAGTCCTGGGAGTTCGGAGGGAGGCAGAGAGTTGTTCGAGAGGTAGGCCGACACGATATCGGCAGTGATTTCGACGAAGTTGTTCTGCGTATTTTCTGCCGATCCGGACATTGTAGTTTCCGCTGCTTCACGATAGCTGAACGCGTACCGGCTTGGCCTGCGAAAGCAAGGGGGTGCACGCCAAAGTTGCTCGAAATCAGGAGCGCCATTCAGGGTTATCCAGAAATTTCAGCGAAATTTGTGTGATAGGCGATTGCCGGCAGAGCATCTGCCCAGTGGGTCGGCCGATCGGGACACATTCAGACCATTGCGCGGTCGCAGCTGCACGACACCGAGAGCAATCAAGGTGCGGCTTCGCCCCAGCCCAGCACTGCTCGCCGCTGGAGCCGATCACGAGCGCTGCCGCTGGGCCAGCTGTCCGACACACGGACCTATCGTCAGATAAAGACTTTTAATTAGTCGCCGTTTCGGCCGTAGTTCATGGTCGGTTGCAGTGCTGCCCATGCGTGCTTCAAGCGTCTCGCATGGTGAGTTGGGCGCGAAAATTGGTCGGCGACATCCCCGGTGTCGACGGCGGGAACGTCCGTCTGGTTTTGACCCGACAGGGGGAGCATGAACATTCGGACCTCGGCCCCGTTCAGTCGCGGCCGCGCCAGCCAGAAGGAGCGGATAAAGCCGCAGACAGCCATACGTGGAGAAAGACACATGCCTGTCCCCACAAAATTCCTCGGCCCTTATACCTCGCCGTATCCCTGTCTCGAGGCAGTCTTGCGCAAAGCCAACCTACGACCGACCCGCCAGCGCGTGGCGCTGGCTAAGATCCTGTTCCATGGGCCACATCAGCACATCAGCGCCGAAGAATTGCATCGGAAGGCGAAGGCGGTCGGGGTGAATTTGTCGCTTGCGACCGTTTACAACGCCCTCCATCAGTTTCGCGATGCGGGCTTGTTGCGCGACGTTTCAGTCGACGCGGATCGTTTCTATTTCGACACCGACACTTCTGACCACCAACACTTCTTTGTTGAGGACGACCAAGATCTGCTCGACATCCCTGCGGGCGCGATTGCAATCGAGAATTTGCCCGAGCCCCCAGAAGGCATGTGCATCACTCATGTCGACGTCGTTGTGCGCGTCCGCAGGATTGCCGGCGCACGGGCGCAGTCTTCTAATGCAAAGGTGACCGCCTTGCCACAAACGCCCGCTCTTACCCGACCTTTGGCCCACCGCGACCCCGACTAGGTCGACCGCGAAGGATCAATACGGTAATGCGCAGAAAAGTCCGGAACGTATTACAAAACAGATCCTACTTCGCCATTCGCTGAGATTGCATCCCGACGATGCATGTTGAGGCCATGGAAGCTCGAGGCCGCCCGACGATGAGCCCGCATTACCGCGTGACGGTACAATCCAGTGATGGGGAAGCTGTGCTGGTCGCGGCCAGCGAGCGGGAGGTTTGCATCAACGGCGAGAAGCTGCTCCGCTGCCTCGTCCAAGCTCACCTTGCCGCGAAGTGCGTGATCCAATGCAGCGATGCGGCGAGCGGGGCGCGCGTAAAAGCTTACTTCGTCGACGTCCTTGCGGAACTACGCGCGTCCGATGGTGGCTGATGTTCGGTCCCGTCATGTACTGTGACGAATCGAGGCTGAAACGTTCGAGCTCTTTCGTCCAAGTTTGGCAGATGAACTCGTAGGGTGTGAGGCCACGCAGGATCTTGAGCCGACGTCCGTAGTTGTAGGCCTACACGAACAGCTGCAGGTGCTGACGCAGCTCATCGTGGCTGGCGTAGTGGTAGCGCTTGGCGGCCGCTCTGACGCGCCCTTGACAAGCCTGCATTGCTCAACCGATCGCGTCAGTCGTCGTGGCGCTGCCGTGGATAACGTGTCCCTGAGCCGTGTCCCTCCATGCGACATCAGACGTTTACCACACTGCGGGACGGAGCAGTTGGCACGCTGAGCTGCTCGCGTGGTCGCTAGGGAACCAAGGCTTGCATGATCGCCGATGGTGCCGGTCGCGCCGTCGCGTTCCGGATCGCATCTGGTCAGGTGCATGGGGCGTGATGGTGTGGACGCCCCCGACGGCATCAGCGTGCCAGAGTGGTGGTGTTAGAGCCCACTCCAGGAGGCGTCCATGAACCAGGTGAGCACTGTCGGACTGGATCTCGCCAAGCACATCTTTCAGCTCCATGGGGCTGACAGCGCGGGCGCCGTGGTCTTTCGCAAGAAGCTGCGCCGCGGCCAGGTTCTCACCTTCCTTGCAACCTTCCCGCCCTGCACGGTGGCCCTGGAAGCGTGTGGCAGCGCTCACTTTTGGGGCCGCGAGATTGCCAAGCTCGGCCACACGGTGAAGCTGATCGCGCCGGCGTACGTGAAGCCGTTCGTCAAGCGCCAGAAGAATGACATGGCCGATGCGGAAGCGCTTCTCGTGAGGCTGCCCAGCGTCCCACCATGCGCTTCGTGGCCCTCAAGAGCGCGAACCAGCAGGCCGACACCATCGTATTCCGCACGCGGGACCTGCTGGTTCGCCAGCGCACGCAAACCATCAATGCGCTCCGCGGTCACCTGGCCGAGTTCGGGGTGATCGCCGCCAAAGGACCGGTCCATACCTGCAAGCTCATTGCGGCCCTCGAGGATCCCGCCTCCGATCTGCCCCAAGCGGCGC
>NZ_JBAWTG010000097.1:0-17416 GCF_037106235.1 Methylobacterium nigriterrae
TCGTCCAGCGCCTGACCAACCTCGGCTACGACGTCATGCTCGTCCCAAAAGCGGCGTAGACCGCCGGCCCGCCCGTCCAAGGTCTATTTCCTCAGCAGTATCTGATCGTTTGCGAGACAGGCCGGGCTTCGCTCGGCCTGACCGTCGCGGGTTTCAGGGCCGGTCCGCTGCCGCGGGCCGGCCTTTTTTCCGTACTCGCGGACCGCCGGCGATTGCCGCGGCCACGCTTTCCGACCACCATGCGCCCGCTCAGAAACCGTGCGGGATCGCGCGGACGTCAGAATCGCAGGGAGAAGGCGCATGGCGTCGCTTTATTCCGAGGCGCACCGCGCGCTGCAGGAAGAGTTCGGGACGGTGAAGCTCGCCAACCGTCTCGACACCGACTGGGTGCACGAGGCGATCAGTGCAGACGAGGCGGCCTTCATCAGCAGCCGCGACATGTTCTTCCTCTCGAGCGTTGACCCGGACGGCATGCCGACCGTCTCGTACAAGGGCGGCAATCCCGGCTTCGTGAAGGTGATCGGCGAGAGCGCCCTCGTCTTCCCGGGCTTCGACGGCAACGGCATGTTCTATTCGATGGGCAACGTCGAGGGGCAGGCCAAGGTCGGACTGCTGTTCATCGACTTCGAGACACCACACCGCGTCCGCGTGCAGGGCCACGCCAAGCTGCTGCGCGACGACCCGCTGATGGCCGAGTACACCGAGGCCAAGTACCTCGTACGCGTCGATGTGACGAAGATCTGGGTCAATTGCCCGCGCTACATCCACAAGTATCGGAAGATCGCGCAGAACAAGTACGTGCCGATGCCCGACCGGGAGACCCCGCTCGCCTCGTGGAAGCGCCTCGACCTTGCCCACGACGTGATCAGCGACGGGGATCGGGCGCGCGTGGCCAAGGAAGGACGCCTCGAGGTGCCGGAATACGAGGCGATGGTGGCGCGGGGCGAAGCCTGAGGGCGATCGTCCTCAGCAGCCGAGTTGATCGGCCAGGTCTGCCAGATCCCGGGCCGCGTACGTGACGGGCAGGCACGGCGCGGTCTCTCCGCCAGCAGGCCCATGCTCGCGGGGTCGTGCGACATGGGCGGTCGAGAGGCCGTGGCAGGCCGCCGCCGCGAGGTCGTCGGAATGGGCCGCGACCATCAGGGTCTCGGCCGCGGTGAAGCCGAGGGCCTCCACGGCGTCCCGGTAGAGCGCGGGCTTGGGCTTGTAGTCTCGCGAGTAGCCCGCGCCGAGCACCGCGTCGAAGACGATCCCGTTGCGCCGTGCGAGGTCGGCCATCAGCCGCACCGGGCCGTTCGAGACGGGCGCGAGAAGATGGCTCTCCCTCAGCCGCGCCATCGCGGCCGGCACCTCGGGCCACGCGTCAAGGCGGTGCCAGGCCAGGATCAGGCTCCGGCAAACGGGCTCGGGGACCGATCCGATGCCGAACTGCGCGATCACGCCGGGCAGCGATTCACCGTGCAGCACGTCGAGGTCGACATAAGGGCGAGCGCCCGAGCGCACCGTCTCCATCGAGGGCTGATAGCGGGCCCGCCAGGCATCCGCGAAAGCGCCGCCATCGAGTACCGGTGCGGTGGGGCGGAGCAGGTGCTCGGCCTCGCGCGCCACGCCGGAGCGCCAGTCGACGAGCGTCCCGAAGACGTCGAAGATCAGCGCCCGGATCGTCATCGGGCAATCCTACGCGTTCCGCCGCACGAACCCGACGATGTCCTTCACGGCATCGAGCGTCGGGGCCGCGATGGTGGTGGCGCGCTCCGCGCCGTCCGCCAGGATCGCGTCGATATGGCCGGGATCGGCCACGAGGCGCTTCATCTCGGCGCTCAGGGGAGAGAGGGACTCGACCGCGAGTTCGACGAGCGCACCCTTGAAGGCCGAGAACTGGGCGCCGCCATACTCGGCCAGAACCGCCTCGCGGCTCGCACCCTTCAGGGCCGCGAAGATGCCCACGAGGTTGTCGGCCTCCGGCCGGCCGGCGAGGCCCGCGACCTCGGAGGGCAGGGCGTCCGGGTCGGTCTTGGCCTTGCGCACCTTCTGGGCGATGGCGTCGGCATCGTCCGTGAGGTTGATGCGCGAATTATCGGAGGGGTCCGACTTCGACATCTTCTTGGTGCCGTCGCGCAGCGACATCACGCGGGCAGCCGGCCCGCCGATCAGCGGCTCGGTGATGGGGAAGAAGCCCTCGCCGTGGCCGTGGGCGGCGATCGAGTCCGAGAAGTCGTTGTTGAACTTCTGGGCGATGTCGCGGGTCAGTTCCAAGTGCTGCTTCTGGTCCTCGCCGACGGGGACGTGCGTTGCCCGGTAGGCCAGGATGTCGGCGGCCATCAGCACGGGATAGTCGTAGAGGCCCACGCTCGCGTTCTCGCGGTCCTTGCCGGCCTTGTCTTTGAACTGGGTCATGCGGTTCAGCCAGCCGAGGCGGGCGACGCAGTTGAGGATCCAGGCCAGCTCCGCGTGCTGATGCACCTGGCTCTGGTTGAAGACGATGGAGCGCTTCGGGTCGATGCCGGCCGCGATGAAGGCCGCCGTGACCTCGCGGATCTGGCTCCTCAGCTCGGCCGGGTTCTGCCACAGAGTGATGGCGTGGAGGTCGACCACACAGTAGAGGCACTCCGCCCGCGCCTGCATCTCGACGAAACGCTTGATGGCGCCGAGATAATTCCCGAGATGCAGGTTTCCGGTCGGCTGCACGCCGGAGAATACCAATTGCTTGAACGCGGCCATCGGCGCGGGTTCCCTGAAGCCTTGAGTCGACGTGGACCGAGGCCATCTCGCGTCCGTTGAGCGGCGGGTTTCTGACACCCCGGGCGCGGGCCGGTCAAGGACGGGAAAGCCGGCTCGTCCGGCCAGCCGCCGTCCGTCGGCGCGAGACGCTCAGCCGTTCCGCGCCCGACCCGTCGGGCAGAGATCGAGCAGCACGCAGGCGCCGCAGGCCGGGTTCCGGTAGTGGCAGACGGCTTGGCCGTGCAGCATCAGGACCTCATGGTTGTCGTAGAGATCCTGCGCGCTCCAATCCGCCGGCAACTGCGCTCGGAGGATCGGGTGGGACGGGCCGACATCGATGCGCGGGCCGACCAGCCCGAGGCGCTGCGCCACCCGGTGATGGTGGCTGTCCACGGGCAGCGCCGGCATCCGCAGGAGCGAGAAGGCAAGCACGGCCGCGCTCGTCTTCGGACCGATCCCGGGGATCGACTCGAGCCAGGCGCGGGCGTGGGGCACCGTCATTCCGCGCAGGAAATCGAGCGACAGGGCGCCGTGCCGCTCGGCCACCGTGCGCAGCACCGCCTGGATGCGTGGCGCCTTGAGCTCGGGCCAGGTCACGCCCGCGATGGCCGTCTCGACCACGGCGACCGGCGCGTCGCGCACCGCCTCCCAGTCGGGAAAGCGGACTCGCAAGGCCTTGAAGGCGCGGCCGGATTCGGCGTTGCGGGTCCGATGCGAGAGGAGAGAGGAAACGAGTTCACTTAAGGGATCGGGGCTGTGGAAGTAAGGGATCGGGCAGCCGTAGACCTGGCAGAGCAGCCTATGGATCTCGATCGCCTTCGCGGCGAGGGCCGCGTCGGCGGGCGGGGTATCGGCGCGCGCGCGGCGGGGGCGAGGGCCGGCGAGGTCAGGTCCGGATACGATGGCCATGGGGCCCGAATCCGCGAGCGGCGGCGCCGGTTCCCGCCGGCGCCGGGTCGAGGGGCCGGCCGCGTCAACTTGCGGCAGCCGCCTGCCCTCACTTCACGAGGGCGTAGATGTTCACGTCGAGCTTCTCGTCGGCGCGGTCGTTGAGATCGGTGACGTATTCCTCGATGAAGCGGTCCTGCACGACGATGTCCTTGGCATCGAGATAGGCAGTCAGCGTCTCGTAGGTGCCGTCGATCTCGTCGTAGGAGCCCTTGTGGGGGAAGCGCAGGGCCTTGCCGCTCGGCGTCGTGCCGAAATGCACGCCCTCCGACTCGGCCGGCTTCGCGCTGGGCATCTGCCCGATCGGGATCATGGCCTCGTACTGGAAGCCGTCATCGTCGGTCTTGGCGAAGACGGCGATCGGCCGGCCGGTCGGACCGATGCCGGCCTTGGCGAGTTCCCCCTCGATGCGCGCGAAGGCAGCCTTGAGGCTCGGCACCGCCTCCTCCCACTTGGTCTTGCCCGACAGGATCGCGGCGGGTTTCGGGGGCAGCGAGACCTCGTCGACATCGTTTGCGTCGCCGGGCGTCTCCACGAGGGTCTGGCGCGGGGCCGGCGCCGCGCTCGGAACGGGCGAGCCGGTCGGCGGCGCGACGGCCTTGTCGGGCAGCGGCGCAGTGGTCCGGTTCGGATCGGGTTTGCCGGTGTCGGGCGCGGTGGTCGTCGGCAGCGGGTTCGCCACCGCGGGCGGCGGCGCGTCGGAGGCCGGCGGCGCGGCCTGCTGGGCCTGCAAAGCGGCCGGCAACGGGGCCAGCGCGAGGAGAGCGGCGAGCAACGAGAAACGAAGGCGGATCAAGGGAGCGCTCCGGCACGGATCGAGGCCGCCTCGACCGATTCGCCGGCAGCCTATCGGACCGGCAAGGTCGTGGCGAATGCCGCCGGCCACGGGAAGCGTCCGCGCGTCGCCGGGCAGATCTGACCCGCGCATGCGCCCCTCGTGCATGGGGAGGCGCTTTGCCATATAGGGTCGCCCATACCAAAGACCCGAGAACCCCGGACGGCATGAGCGCACTCGCCCACAGACGGTTCCTGAAGATGCACGGCGCGGGCAACGCGATCGTGGTGCTCGATCTCCGCGGCAGCCCGATCGAGGTGTCGCCCGCGGAGGCGCGCGCCATCGCGGGCGACGTCCACTCGGCCTTCGACCAGCTCATGGTGATGCATGATCCGGCGACGCCGGGCACCGACGCCTTCCTGCGCATCTACAATACGGACGGCTCGGAATCGGGGGCCTGCGGCAACGGAACCCGCTGCGTCGCCCTCGCGATGCTCGACGATCCCGCCATGGCGCGGCCCGCCGAGAGCGGCCGGCTGACCCTGGAGACGAAGGCGGGCCTGATCGAGGTGAAGCGCGTGGCCGACCGCTCCTTCACGGTCGACATGGGCCGGCCGCGGCTCGCCTGGGACGAGATCCCGCTGCGCGATCCCTTTCCGGACACGCGCCGGATCGAGCTGCAGGTCGGGCCGATCGACGATCCGATCCTGCACTCGCCGGGGGCGGTCAGCATGGGCAACCCGCACGCGGTGTTCTTCGTCGACCGCGATCCCGAGAGCTACGACCTCGCCCGGATCGGGCCGATGCTCGAGAACCATCCGATCTTCCCGGAGCGGGCCAACATCTCGGTCGCGCAGGTGACGGGGCGCGAGGCGATCAAGCTTCGGGTCTGGGAGCGCGGCGCCGGGCTGACGCTCGCCTGCGGCACGGCCGCCTGCGCCGCCGTGGTGGCGGCCTCGCGGCTGCGGATGATCGGCCGCGGCGCCACCGTGAGCCTGCCGGGGGGAGAGCTCGGAATCGAGTGGCGGGCGGACGACCACGTCCTGATGACCGGGCCGGTCTACCTCGAGGGCGAGGGCACGCTGGCGCCGGAACTTTTCATGAACGCCAGCGCATGAGCGTCGAGACGCTGACCTTCGGCTGCCGGCTCAACACAGTCGAATCCGAGGTGATGCGCGCGGTGGCCGGTCCGGCGGGACCGGATCGCGTCATCGTGAACACCTGCGCGGTCACGCAGGAGGCCGGGCGGCAGGCCCGCAAGGCGATCCGCCGGATCGCGCGGGAGCGGCCGGGCGCCGAGATCGTGGTGACGGGCTGCGGCGCCGAGGTTGAGACGCCGCTCTACCGGGCGATGCCCGAGGTCGCCCGGCTCGTCGGCAACGCCGACAAGCTGCGGCCCGAGACGTGGCGGGCGGGCGCCGCGGAAGGCGGCCCCGGCGCCGTCATGGCGGCGCGGGACCTCGCGCCGACGCGGATCGCGGGGATCGCCGGGCACACCCGGGCCTTCGTGCCGGTGCAGAACGGCTGCGATCACCGCTGCACCTTCTGCGTGATCCCGTTCGGGCGCGGGGCCTCGCGCTCGGTGCCGCTGCCGGCGGTCGTCGCGCAGGTCGCCCGGATCGTGGAGCATGGCGGGCGCGAGGTGGTGCTGACCGGCGTCGACCTCACGGCCTACGGGCGCGACCTGCCGGAGCCCGCGAGCCTCGGCCGGCTGGCGCGGGCGATCCTCGACGGCGTGCCGGGGCTCGCGCGCCTGCGCCTCTCCTCGATCGACTCGATCGAGGCGGATGCGGCGCTCCTCGAGACGATCGCCGGCGAGCCCCGCCTGATGCCCCACCTCCACCTCTCGCTGCAGGCGGGCGACGATCTGATCCTGAAGCGGATGAGGCGGCGCCACGCCCGGGCTGACGCCATCGCCTTCTGCGAGACGGTCCGGCGCCTGCGCCCCGGCACCGTCTTCGGGGCCGACCTGATCGCGGGCTTCCCGACGGAGACGGAGGCGCAGTTCGCCCGCTCCCTCGACCTCGTGGCGGAGTGCGGGCTGACGCATCTGCACGTCTTCCCCTACTCGCCCCGGCCCGGCACGCCGGCCGCCCGGATGCCGCCGGTCGCCCCCGGGATCGTGCGCGAGCGCGCAGCCCGCCTGAGGGCGGCCGGGGAGGCGGCGCTGGCGCGCCACCTCGACGCCGAGGTCGGGCAGACCCGCCGCGTGCTGGCCGAGCGGGGCGGCACGGGCCGCACCGAGGCCTTCACGCCGGTGCGGCTCGCCGCCGAGCCCGGCGAGATCCGCGAGGTCGTGATCGCGGGGCACGACGGGCGGATGCTCACCGCCGCGTGAGGGGCGCATCGAGCGATCGAGGGCAGCCCGCATCACCCGCCCGGGAGAGGCGGCCCGCGCCCGGCCGAGAACGCCGCCAGCCCCGCCCGCATGTGTTCCGGCACCGGCGCCTCGGCGCGCACGGGCGGCCTCTTCGGGTAGAGCGGCAGGCTCAGGGCGCGGGCGTGGAGCTGCAGGCCCGGGCCGCCGGCACGGGGGGCGTCGCCGTAGATCGGGTCGCCGAGGATCGGGAAGCCCATGGCGGCGCAGTGCACGCGCAACTGGTGCGTGCGGCCGGTGACCGGCCTCAGCTCGAGCCAGGCGGCGCCGGGCGCGCGGCCGAGCACCCGGAACTCGGTGAGGGCGGGCTCGCCTTCCGGATCCGCCTTCATCCACCAGCTGCGGGGATCGTCCGAGCGGCGGGCGAGCGGCAGGTCGATGCGGCCGGCCTCCGCCTCGGGACCGCCCGCCACGAGAGCCCAGTAGGTCTTCTCGGCGGCCGAGGTCGCGAACAGCCGGTTCAGGCGGGCTAGCGCCTTGGCGTGGCGCCCGAGCGCGAGGCAGCCCGAGGTGTCGCGGTCGAGGCGGTGCACCGCCTCGGGCCGGCGGGGCAGGCCGAAGCGCAGGGCGTCGAGATGGTCGGTCAAGGTCTCGCCGCCCTTCGGCCCCGGATGCACGGGCAGGCCCGCCGGCTTGTCGATGACGAGCAGGAGGGCATCGCGGTAGAGGAGGCGCGCCCCTATGTCTGGCAGGATCTTCGATGGATCGGACATGCGGGCCGGTCCGTGCATTCTCCGCCGGGATGGACGCCGGTCCGAGGCGAGAAAATACGACGGCATAGAGAGTTAGGGCGTCTGCCATGATCCGGGGATCACGGCAGACGCTCTAGTCGAGGCGGCGCGCGGGAGCAAGGACGAGATGAGTGAAGACGAGAAGCCGGGCTGGTTCGGCCGCCTGTTCGGCCGCAAGGGGGCGCCGGCCCCGGGCGAGGCCGAGTCCGTGCCATCGGAGTCCGTGCCATCGGAGTCCGCGCCGCCGGATGCGCCGGGGAGGGACGCCTCCGCCTCGCCGGCGGAGGGAGAGCCCGACTTCGCGACCGCCGCCGACGACGTCGCGCACGTGCCGCTGCCGCCGACCGAGCCGAGCCCCGGAGACCCGGACCGGAACGGCCTCCCGGACGAGATCGAGGGCGCCGACCTGCAGCCGATCGAGGGCGAGGCCGAGCGCCCGCCGTCCGGGACCGCGGGCGACGCCCCGGAGCGCGGGGCCGAGCCCGCCGATACGGGCGCGCCGGCCCGCGAGCCCGGGCCGGCCGAGCCCGTCGAGGCCGGCCCCCCGGAGGCGGCGCCCGACCCCGACATCCAGCCCCTCGACAGCGCGGCGGCGCTCGCCACCGACGCCGCCAAGGGGCCGGAGGCGCGCGGATGGTGGGGGCGCCTCACCGCCGGCATGAAGCGCACCTCCTCGTCGCTGTCGGACCGGGTGACGGGGCTCTTCACCAAGCGCAAGCTCGACGCGACGACGCTGGAGGATCTGGAGGACGCGCTGATCCAGGCCGATTTCGGCGTCGAGACCGCGGCGCGGATCTCGGAGGCGGTCGGCAAGGGCCGCTACGAGAAGGGGATCTCACCCGACGAGGTCCGCTCGATCCTGGCGGCCGAGGTGGAGCGCGCGCTCGATCCCGTCGCGGTGCCGCTGCGGGTCGGGGCGCACGCCAAGCCCTTCGTGATCCTGATGGTCGGGGTGAACGGGGCCGGCAAGACGACGACGATCGGCAAGCTCGCCCTGAAGCTCAAGGCCGAGGGGCGCAGCGTGATGCTGGCGGCGGGCGACACGTTCCGGGCGGCGGCGGTGGAGCAGCTCAAGGTCTGGGGCGAGCGCACCGGCACGCCGGTCGTCACGCGGCCGCAGGGCGCGGACGCGGCCGGCCTCGCCTTCGACGCCCTGCAGGATGCCAGGCGCCAGGGCACCGACGTGCTCCTCATCGACACCGCCGGCCGCCTCCAGAACAAGGCCGGGCTGATGGCCGAGCTCGAGAAGATCGTGCGCGTCATGCGCAAGCTCGACCCGGAGGCGCCCCACGCCGCGCTCCTCGTCCTCGACGCGACCGTCGGCCAGAACGCGCTGAGCCAGGTCGAGCTGTTCTCGCAGGCCGCTCCCGTCAGCGGCCTCGTCATGACGAAGCTCGACGGCACGGCCCGCGGCGGCATCCTGGTGGCGCTCGCCGCGAAGTTCGGCCTGCCCGTGCACTTCATCGGGGTGGGCGAGGGGGTCGAGGACCTCGAGCCCTTCGCGGCCCGCGACTTCGCGCGCGCCATCGCCGGGCTGGAGAAGGGTTAGGGCATGGCGGGACGAAGGTCGGTTTGGGCGAAGTCACCGCCCTCGAAGAGCAGGGCCGCGTCGAGGGATCGAGCCAGCGCGTAGGCGAAGCAGTCGCCGAAATTGAGGGCCGCCGGATGGCGGCCCTTGCCGTCGCGGGCGAAGGCATCGGCCGCGAGTCCGGCCGCGTCCCGCCTACGCTCCGCTTCAAGGCGCGCCTGCTCGCGCCGCATCGCGTCGAGCAGCAGATCGTCTCGGTCGCGCCCGGTGCGCTCCGCGAGGTCGGAGAGCAGCGCCTCGATCTTGGCGTGGTCGATCCGGATCGTCATGATCGTCATGGGCGACACGGCTCCTGCGGGAAACGGCTGGACGCGAGCCTGCATCGGGTCCGGCGGCGCCAGGACGGGCGGCATCACAACGACGCTTGCGGCCGGCGCACCGTCAGCGCCCCTTGACCCGCCCGCCGCCGCGCAGCCAGAACCGTGCATGCAGATCGAACCCGTCCCCCCGCGCCGCCACCTCGCCCCGCTGCCGAAGCTCGCCCTCGAGCTCGGCCCGCTGGTGCTGTTCTTCCTCGGCAACGCCTACGCGGAGCGCTTCGGCGTCGCGCCCGACCAGAAGCTGTTCGCGGCGACGGGGCTGTTCATCGCCGCGACCGTGACGGCGCTGGCGATCCATTACGGGCTGGTGCGGCGCCTGCCCATCATGCCGCTCGTCTCCGGCGTCGTGGTGGTGGTGTTCGGCGGCCTCACCCTGGTCCTGCAGGACAAGACCTTCATCATGGTCAAGCCCACCATCGTGAACAGCCTGTTCGGGCTCGTGCTGCTCGGCGGGCTCGCCTTCGGCAAGCCGCTCCTGTCGGTCGTGCTCGACAGCGTGTTCGCGCTGACCGACGAGGGCTGGCGGAAGCTGACCCTGCGCTGGGGCCTGTTCTTCCTGGCGCTGGCCGCGCTGAACGAGGCGGTCTGGCGCACGCAGAGCGAGGATTTCTGGGTGAACTTCAAGGTCTTCGGCATCATGCCGCTGACCGTCCTGTTCGCGCTGGCCCAGACCCCGCTGCTCGCCCGCTACGAGCAGAAGAGCGCCGAGGCGGAGGACCCCGCCAAGGCGTGAGGCGGCCGGGCGGGATCGCGGACTGCCGCCGCTCGGCGTGGCCCTTGCCGGATCGCTCGATCGCTTCGGCATGGGTGAGGGCTCCCGCCCCCGACCTCATCCTGAGGTGCCGCGTCAGCGGCCTCGAAGGAGGAGTCCAGTGGCCCCTGCGCTCCCTGGAACCCTCCTTCGAGGCCGCCGCTGCGCTGCGGCACCTCAGGATGAGGTCGAGCGTGGGCCGGCCGCGCTCAGCGCGCCGCCTGCCCGCCCGCCTTCCCGGCGGCGCGGACCTTCGCCAGCACGCTGGCGAGGTTCTCCGGCGTGACGATGCCGACGAGCTTGTCCCGGATGATGCCGTCCGGCCCGATGACGAAGGTCTCGGGCACGCCGTAGACCCCGAAATCGATGCCGACGCGGCCCGTCGCGTCGAGGCCGACGGCCCCGAACGGCACGCCGTTGCGGGCGAGGAAGCGGCGGCCGTTCTCGGGCGCGTCCTTGTAGTCGATGCCGACGAGGCGCAGGCCCGGCTCCTTCGCGAGCCGCATCAGCATCGGGTGCTCGACCTGGCAGGGGGCGCACCAAGAGGCCCAGAAATTGAGGAGCGTGACGCCGCCCCTGAGATCCTCGCTCGACAGGCCGGGCACGGGGCTGCCGTCGGCCTCGAGCCCCGGCACGCCGGCGAGCTGGAAGGCCGGGACGGGCTTGCCGATCATGGCCGAGGGGATCGCCGCCGGGTCGGCGCCCGAGCGCAGGCGCAGGAAGAACAGGCCCGCCAGCACGGCGAAGGCCACGAGCGGGACGACGAGCAGCAGCGAGCGGCGCACCGGCCTGGGCGACGCCTCCGGTCCGCCCGTCACGGGCTCGCTCCCGGGATCGCGCATCACGGGCGCTCCCCCGGCTCGCCGGCCTGCAGCGCCGCGAGCGCCCGCCTCTGCGCGCGCTGGTCGCGCACGGCGTTCAGGATCAGGGCCGCCATCACGAGGGCCGCGAAGGCGTAGGCGCCGAGGATGAAGCCGCCATGCGGCCCGAGATGGGGGGCGAGGTTCATGTCCGCCGATGCCTCAGAGGGCCTGGCCGAGGGGCAGGGAGCCGGCGGGCGCGGCCGGCGGCGCGACGGCGGGCGCGCCGGCATCGAGCCGCTCCGCCTGCCGGATGGTGAGCGTGCGCACGCGCCGGCGCAGGATCTCGGTGCGCATCGCGTAGAGGTGGAGCGTCACGCCGGCGAGCGTGGCGGCGGCGATCATGACGAGCAGCGGGTAGAGCATCGAGGGGTCGATGGTCGAGCCGCCCATGCGCAGGATCGAGGCCGGCTGATGCAGGGTCGACCACCAGTTCACCGAGAACTTGATAATCGGCAGGTTGACGGCGCCGACGAGCGTCAGGATCGCCACCGCGCGGGCGGCGCGGTTCGGATCCTCCATGGTGCGCCAGAGCGCGATGATGCCGCAGTAGATGAGGAACAGGATAAGCATCGAGGTGAGCCGCGCGTCCCAGACCCAGTAGGTGCCCCACATCGGCTTGCCCCAGAGCGAGCCGGTGACGAGGCAGATCAGGGTGAAAGCCGCCCCGATCGGCGCGGCCGCCCGCTGCGCCACGTCGGCGAGCGGGTGGCGCCAGACCAGCGTGCCGATTCCCGAGAGCGCCATCGCGCCGTAGAAGAACACCCCGAGCCAAGCCGCCGGCACGTGGATGAACATGATCCGCACCGTCTCGCCCTGCTGGTAGTCGGGCGGCGCCACGAACCACGACAGGTAGAGGCCGACGGCGAGGATCAGACCCGCCAGCCCGGCGAGCCAGGGCATTGCGGCGCCCGACCAGCGCATGAAGTGGCCGGGATTGGACAGGCGGGTCCAGAGCGAGGTCGTCATGGGCTCCGCTTTAGCCCGGGGTGCGGTGCAGCGGCAATGCGGGCCGGGGGCGCAGCCCGGCCTCGCCCGCCCCGTCACTCCGACCAGCGGAGCGCGGCCGCCGCCGCGAAGGTGCCGACCACCGCCGCGATCAGGCTGAGCGCGGCCAGGATCGTCAGCGGCGTCGCGAAGGGCACGCTGCCGCCGAGCGCGGCCTGCGCGGCCGAGACGCCGAAGATCAGGGTCGGGATCATCAGGGGCAGGACGAGCACCGCGAGGATCAGGCCGCCGCGCCGGATCGAGGCGGTGAGCGCCGCGCCGATCGCGCCCACGAAGGTCAGGGCCGGCGTGCCGACGATGAGCGTCAGCGCGGTGGCGCCCATGGCGGTGCCGTCGAGCGCCACGAGCAGGCCGAAGAGCGGCGAGGCGAGCGCCAGCGGCAGGCCGGTGGTGAGCCAGTGCGCGATCACTTTCGCGAGAACCACCAGTTCGAGCGGGGCGGGCGCGCCCGTCATCAGGTCGAGCGAGCCGTCCTCCTCGTCGGCCTGGAACAGGCGGTCGAGGCCGATCAGCGTCGCGAGCACCGCCGCGAGCCACAGGATGGCGGGGCCGATCCGCGACAGGAGGTTGAGGTCGGGGCCGAGCGCGAAGGGCACGAGCGCCACGATCATCAGGAAGAACACGAGGGAGAGCGCCCCCGAGCCGCCGACGCGGGCGGCGAGCGCGAGGTCGCGGGCGACGAGGGCCCGGAAGGCGCGGATCACGCAAGCGCCTCCAGGGCGTCCTCGACCGGGAGGGCCGGGCGCTCGATGCGCAGTTCGCGGGCCCCGTCGAGGCCGAGCGCCTGGTGGGTCGCCGCGATCACGAGGCCGCCGGCCGCGCGGTGGCGGGCCATCAGCCCGGCGAGCACGGCCTGCGAGGCGGCGTCGAGGGCCGCGGTCGGCTCGTCGAGCAGCCAGAGCGGCCGGTGGCAGACGAGGAGGCGGGCGAGCGCCACCCGCCGCCGCTGCCCGGCCGAGAGGTAGGCCACGGGCAGGTCGAGCGCGTGGGCGAGGCCCATCTCGCGGAGCGCCTCGCGCGGCGCCAGGGCGGGATCGCCCAGGAGGTCGCGGGCGAAGCGGAGATTCTCCGCGGCCGTGAGCGCGCCCTTGAGCCCGTCGCGGTGGCCGACGACGTGCAGGCATTCGGGCAGGCTCGCCTCGCCGACATCGGCGACCCGGACCTCGCCGGCATCGGGCTTGAGCCGGCCGGCCAGCACGGCGAGCAGCGTCGACTTGCCGGCCCCGTTGCGCCCCGTCACCATCAGCGCCTCGCCGGGCCCGAGCGCGAAGGAGAGCCCCGCGAAGATGCGGCGCCCGGAGCGGCGGACGGCAAGGTCGGAGACGGTGAGGCGCACGGATCGGCTTTCGGACGAAGCAGGTTTATCGGTAGACCTCGCGGCGATGCCCGATGCGCACCACCACGATGCGCAGGGCGCCGTCCTCGATCGCGGCGATCACGCGATAATCCCCGACCCGGTATTTCCACAGGCTGCCGAGCCTCACGCCCTTCAGCGCCTCGCCCATGGCACGCGGATCGTCGAGTGGCGAGACCCTTTCGTGGAGGAAGCGCAGGATCCGCCGCGCGGCCTCCGGCCCGAGCGCCGCGAGTTCCTTCTCGGCCGAGCGCTCGAACTCAATCCTCCAGGCCATAACGGGCCATCAGGGCGGCGAGGGGAACCGTCCCGCTCTCGCCCCGGGCGAGCGCCTGGAGGCGGCGCTCGGCGAGATCCGCATCCTCGAGCGCTTCGAGATGCTCCAGGATCGCCTCGCGGGCAAGCTCGTCCTTGCTGCGCCCTGTGCGCTTCGCGAGGGCATCGAGCCGGGATTCGATCTCGGGTGGCAGATTAAGGGCAAGCATCGCGGCCTCCTGGTGCGGCGAGGATACGGTCCGGCCTGAGCGGCGTCCACGCCCGCGGGACACCCGCGCGCGGCTGTCATCGCCACCCCGTAGCGGCGAATTTCGAACTGTTCTATACGGGCCCCAGGCTGCGCCGCGCGACCCTCGGGCGTCCAATTCGCCCCTCGCGCATCATCCTGCCCGGGCGCCCCCGGGGCGGCGCGCGCCGGCGACGGCGCGAGATCAGCCGAACACTGTTCGTGGCGCAGGTTATGCCTGCGCGTGTTCGACAAACGCCAGCGAGGATCAGACTAGCCGTGGCATCGCTCGACAGCTTCAAGTCCCGCCAGACGCTCAGCGTCGGGGACAAGACCTACACCTACTACTCGATTCCCGGGGCCTCGCGGAACGGGCTGGCCGACGCCGCCGCCCTGCCGTTCTCGATGAAGGTGCTCCTCGAGAATCTGCTCCGCTACGAGGACGACCGCTCCGTCAGGAAGGCCGACATCGAGGCGGCGGTCGCCTGGCTCGGCAACCGCGGCAAGACCGAGACCGAGATCGCCTTCCGGCCCTCGCGCGTCCTGATGCAGGACTTCACGGGCGTGCCGGCGGTCGTGGACCTCGCCGCCATGCGCGACGCCATGGTCGCCCTCGGCGGCGACCCTCAGAAGATCAACCCGCTGGTGCCCGTCGACCTCGTGATCGACCATTCGGTCATCGTCGACGAGTTCGGCACCCCGAAGGCGCTCGCCGACAACGTGGCGCTGGAGTACCAGCGCAACGGCGAGCGCTACACCTTCCTGAAATGGGGCCAGTCGGCCTTCGACAATTTCTCCGTGGTGCCGCCCGGCACCGGCATCTGCCACCAGGTCAACCTCGAATACCTGTCGCAGACCGTCTGGACGCGCAAGGATCCCGATGCCTCGAACGGCTCCGAGGTCGCCTATCCGGACAGCCTCGTCGGCACCGATTCGCACACCACCATGGTCAACGGCCTGGCCGTGCTCGGCTGGGGCGTCGGCGGCATCGAGGCCGAGGCCGCGATGCTCGGCCAGCCGCTCTCGATGCTGATCCCCGAGGTCGTCGGCTTCAAGCTCTCGGGGCGTCTGCCCGAGGGCACCACGGCGACCGACCTCGTGCTCACCGTCACCCAGATGCTGCGCAAGAAGGGCGTCGTCGGCAAGTTCGTGGAATTCTACGGCCCCGGCCTCGACGACATGGCGGTGGCCGACCGTGCCACGATCTCCAACATGGCGCCCGAGTACGGCGCCACCTGCGGCTTCTTCCCGGTCGACCGGAAGACCATCGACTTCCTGCGCGTCACCGGCCGCTCGGACGAGCGCATCGCGCTGGTCGAGGCCTATGCCAAGGCGCAGGGGATGTGGCGCGACGCCGACACGCCCGACCCCGTCTTCACCGACACGCTCGAACTCGACATGGGCGACGTGCGGCCCTCGCTCGCCGGCCCGAAGCGCCCGCAGGACCGGGTGCTCCTCGACGCGGCGAAGCCCGGCTTCGCCCAGTCGATGGAGACCGAGTTCCGCAAGGCCGCCGAGCTGGCGAAGCGCTATCCGGTCGAGGGCGCGAACTTCGACATCGGCCACGGCGACGTGGTGATCGCGGCCATCACCTCCTGCACCAACACCTCGAACCCGAGCGTGATGATCGGGGCTGGCCTGCTCGCCCGCAACGCGGTCGCCAAGGGCCTGCGCTCGAAGCCCTGGGTGAAGACCTCGCTCGCCCCCGGCAGCCAGGTGGTGGCGGAGTACCTGGAGAAGGCCGGCCTGCAGCAGAGCCTCGACGCGCTCGGCTTCAACCTCGTCGGCTTCGGCTGCACCACCTGCATCGGCAATTCGGGTCCGCTGCCCGCGCCGATCTCCAAGGCGATCAACGACAACGACGTGGTGGCGGCGGCCGTGCTCTCCGGCAACCGCAACTTCGAGGGGCGCGTGAACCCGGACGTGCGGGCGAACTACCTCGCCTCGCCGCCCCTCGTCGTGGCCTACGCGCTCGCGGGCTCGATGCAGGTCGACATCACCACCGAGCCGCTCGGCACGGGCTCGGACGGCAAGCCCGTCTACCTCGCCGACATCTGGCCCTCCTCGAGCGAGGTGCAGGCGTTCATCGACAGGACCATCAGCTCGGGCCTGTTCAAGTCGCGCTACGCCGACGTGTTCGGCGGAGACCGCTACTGGAAGGACGTCGAGGTGACGGAGGCCGAGACCTTCGCCTGGAACTCAGGCTCCACCTACGTGCAGAACCCGCCCTATTTCGAGGGCATGGCGAAGGTGCCGGCGCCCGTGACCGACATCGAGGGAGCCCGCATCCTCGGCCTGTTCCTCGATTCGATCACCACGGACCATATCTCGCCCGCCGGCAACATCCGGGCGGCCTCGCCCGCCGGCGCCTACCTGCAGGAGCACCAGGTCCGCGTGCAGGACTTCAACCAGTACGGCACGCGGCGCGGCAACCACGAGGTGATGATGCGGGGCACCTTCGCCAATATCCGCATCAAGAACCAGATGGTGCGCGACGAGGCCGGAAACGTGGTCGAGGGCGGCTGGACGCTGTTCCAGCCCTCCGGCGAGCGGATGTTCATCTACGACGCCGCGCAGAGATACGCGGAGGCCGGCACGCCGCTCGTCGTCTTCGCCGGCAAGGAGTACGGCACCGGCTCGTCGCGCGACTGGGCGGCCAAGGGCACCAAGCTGCTCGGGGTCCGCGCCGTGGTGGCGGAGAGCTTCGAGCGCATCCACCGCTCGAACCTCGTCGGCATGGGTGTGGTGCCGCTGGTCTTCCAGGGCGACACCTCCTGGGCCTCGCTCGGCCTGAAGGGCGACGAGACCGTCACGATCCGGGGGCTGGCCGGCGAGCTCAAGCCGCGCCAGACGCTCGTCGCCGAGATCACCTCGGCGGACGGCTCGAAGCAGGAGGTGCCGCTCACCTGCCGGATCGACACGCTCGACGAGCTCGAATACTTCCGCAACGGCGGCATCCTGCCCTACGTGCTACGCTCGCTCGCGGCCTGAGCGGGTGCCATGACCCAGGCCTCTCCCGTTCGGGAGAGGTCGAGTCCGCGGAACGCGGACCGGGTGAGGGGTGCGACATCTCCGGATCGGTCGCACCCCTCACCCGGTCCCTCTCCCGAACGGGAGAGGGGACCCGCACCCGGACGATTAACGCTTCTGGCCCTGCACCGGCGTCTTCGTGATTGCCGGCGGAGACAGCGCGCCGCCCCACCTCTCCCGTGCGGGAGAGGTCGAGTCCGCGGCACGCGGACGGGGTGAGGGGTGCGACGCAGCCGGAGACGTCGCACCCCGCCCCCCGTCCCTCACCCGCCCCGGTGGGGGGACCCGCGCGCGCCCCGGCGGCGCGGCCTGCTGGGCCTGCAAAGCGGCCGGCACCGGGGCCAGCGCGAGGAGAGCGGCGAGCAACGAGAACCGAAGGCGGATCAAGGGAGCGCTCCGGCACGGATCGAGGCCGCCTCGACCGATTCGCCGGCAGCCTATCGGACCGGCA